>NZ_JBCOMI010000001.1:0-257406 GCF_040924245.1 Ruminococcus sp. J1101004sp1_RTP21198st1_B9_RTP21198_201120
GATAATTCTACCTTTCTGATAATCGTTACCTCCATCTGTTGATGGAAGCATTATACTACATTGGGACATTTTCCTTTGTGGTATATTAGGACATTATCATAAATGGTTCATAAAAAAGCATATAGTCACTATAATTGGTTGACTTTCCCTTTTATTCGCGATAGAATGTAAAACGACGATGGGAAAGAAAGCAGAAAGTCTGCTTGGATGACCGTCGCATTACTGGAATATTACGAAAGAAACTAGCAGAAATCACAGACAAAATTTATGAAAACAGGATACAGCATCCGAACCTGGCGCATGCGCCTGGTTTGTCCGGAGCCTATATGGCTGGACAGGACAGAAGAATATTTTCAGAATGTGGTGGAATTTTACTACCACCTTCTGAGACAGCATGAAGAACTGTGGAACAGCAGCCTCTTCGATATCCAGCGCAGTCTGGAGCTCCTGACCCTGGCCGGTCGGGACGGCAGACAGCCCACCAACCCCTTACCAATGGGGAAAGTACCTGTCTACCTGAGACGCGCAGCCATCAACAAAGCATCTGCCACAGTAAAAAGCACCCAGGAGCTTCAATCCGGATTCCCTGAGAAGCTGGAAGCCAAGGTTACTTTTTTCAAAGGAATGTATTCCGACCTCACCGACAGATCCATCTGCCTGAAGCTGTGGAACGGTGAGAAATGGATCTGGACAGACTGCAATCTGAAAGGACGCCCCTTTCCCCAAGATGGTCAGCTAATGTCGCCCACCCTGGTAAAAGAGGGCAGGCGCTACCTGCTGAATATCCCGGTGAAACAGGAGAACAGCGACGCCCGCACTGCCAAAGAACGAATGGCAGAAGGCACGAACCTGTGCAGTGTCCGCTTTACAAACACAGACACCTTCGCAGTGTGCTGCATTCTGGATGAGCAGGGAAATCAGCTGGCTGTACACACCTGCCGGGGCGGAGATGCGTACCGTCACCGCTGCAAGCTGCTGGCGACCAGAATACAGAAATCCAGACCAAACACAGTGGGAGACAATAGTCCTCAGCCCAACCGGAAGTACTACATGCACCTGAAGAACCTGTCTGAGCACTACGCCCACCAGGTCAGCCGTGAGATCCTGAACTTCTGCAAAGAGAATCAGGCAGGAATCATTGTCCTCCCCGATTACGACCAGAACTTCACCCGGATGGCAATGGTAAAAAGCGGCAATTTTTCCCCGCTTCACTTAAGCAGCAAGATCCGGACCAACCTGCAGTATAAAGCCTGGGCAGAAGGAATTCTGGTACTGGAAACCAGAACAGACGGACTGAAGGACAAATGCGCCATCTGCGGCGGCAGGGTTCGCCGGAAGGGAAATGAATTCCTCTGTGAAAATGGTCATCAGGGAAACCGCTTCCTAAATGACGCCAGAAATCTTGGCAGGAAATGCCAGGACAGTTTTTTTCGCGTAAGCAGAACAAAATAATTATTGACAACAAAGAGAAAAAGGATAATAAGCAGCGTTACGAACGCTCTTATCTATAAAACCGGGTAACCGGGCAAAGAGGCTGCGCCAGTGACGCAGGCTTTTCGGCAGACCACCGCCGGTGCGGGTTCCGGACTTCCCCAAGATATCCTGGGAGTCGCCGAAGCACCAGACAGGAAGCTATCTGGTAAGTGGTCAAAGTTATGAAAAAATGGGAGGAAAGGACTGGGGGGGGGTAACTCCGTCCATATGATTAAGAAATGACAACGAAAAAACAAAAAACCGAACGCAAAAAAAGAAAGTTGGAGCATTGGCAGGTAATCGCACTTTACCTGATGATTTATGATGTGATCGCCGTAAACGCCGCATACTTTCTCGGACTGTGGTTCCGCTTTGATTGTACATACTCCGCAATACCCGGAGAATATTTGTCTGCCTATCTGAAATTTGCACCATGGTATACAGTATTCTCTGTTTTTGTCTTTTGGGCATTGCGCCTCTATAACAGCGTATGGCGCTTCGCAAGCTACAGTGAGCTGTTAAGAATTTGCTTATCTACTGTAATTACATTCCTGTTCCAGATAATTGGAATCACATTTGTCATTCAGAGAATGCCAATGTCCTATTATCTCTTCGGAACCATTATTCAATTTTGCCTGATTACAGGAATCCGTTTTTCATATCGATTTGTTCTTCTGGAAAGAACACGGAAACAGAAGGAAGAGGAAGGTCCGCTGCATCACATTATGCTGATCGGTGCCGGCCAGGCAGGACAGATCATTCTCCGCGACGTGGAACGTGCCAAGGAGCCAAAGGGAAAGGTCTGCTGTATTATTGATGATAACCCCAACAAATGGGGACGCTATATGGAGAGTGTGCCCATTGTAGGCGGTCGTGATGATATTCTTGCAAGCGCAAAGAAATATAAAATCGACCAGATCCTTTTGGCAATTCCAAGCGCAAGTGCAGCAGAGCGAAGAGATATCCTGAACATCTGTAAAGAAACCAAATGTGAAATGAAGATTCTTCCAGGTGTGTATCAGTTCGTCACCGGAGAAGTGTCCCTCAGCAAAATGAAAGATGTGGCAGTGGAAGACCTTCTTGGAAGAGATCCGATCAAAGTAAATATGGATGAAATTTTCCGTTACATTAGTGGAAAAACCATTCTGGTAACTGGTGGCGGCGGTTCCATCGGAAGTGAGCTTTGCCGTCAGATCGCAGCCCACGCTCCGAAACGACTGGTGATCTTCGATGTCTATGAGAACAATGCCTACGACATTGAACAGGAGCTTCGTTCCAAATATCCCCATCTGGATCTGGTGGTACTGATCGGCTCCGTGCGCGATACCAGAAAGATCAACAATGTATTTGAAACATACAAACCAGATATTGTTTATCATGCAGCTGCCCATAAGCATGTACCTCTTATGGAGACAAGCCCCTGTGAGGCAATCAAGAACAATGTAATGGGAACCTATAAAACAGCTCATGCAGCTTTGAAAAATGGCTGCCAGCGTTTCGTACTGATCAGTACAGACAAAGCTGTAAATCCAACCAACATTATGGGAGCCAGCAAGCGTCTCTGCGAGATGGTTATTCAGACCATGGATAAGATCAGCAGAACCGGAAGAGAAGATCTGCTCCCATTACTGGGAAGCCACTATGAGGACAGCGAGGAAGCACTTGCAGAGGTGGCAGCGACTTGTGAAAATCCAGAGGCAAATGGTGAGAGAAAATACAGGACTGAATTTGTGGCAGTGCGCTTTGGAAATGTGCTGGGAAGTAATGGATCTGTTATTCCGCTGTTTAAGAAACAGATTGCCAAAGGCGGTCCGGTAACGGTTACCCATCCGGACATTATCCGTTACTTTATGACCATTCCGGAAGCGGTAAGTCTGGTGCTTCAGGCTGGAACCTATGCAAAAGGCGGAGAAATCTTTGTGCTGGATATGGGAGCTCCGGTGAAGATTGATACACTGGCAAGAAACCTGATCAAGATGTCAGGAATGACACCGGATGTGGATATTAAAGTGGAATACACAGGGCTGAGACCTGGGGAGAAGCTTTATGAAGAGAAGCTGATGGCAGAGGAAGGGTTGACGAAGACGGATAATGATCTGATTCATATTGGGAAGCCGATTCCGTTTGATACGGATGAGTTCTTACATCAGCTTGAGAATCTGGCTGTTGTGGCATATGGAAATGATCCAGATATTAGAAGCTATGTGGAAGAAATTGTGCCGACTTATCATGCGGCGAAGGATGATTTGAAACTGCATGGGGAGACATATAAGAAATTATTCAATAAAGCAACTGAAAATAATCATTAATTCATTTGAACATATATTATTAAATTTTAAGAGAGGCAGAGAACAATGAAAATACCATTTTCACCACCAGATATTACAGATGCAGAGGTTGAACAGGTTGCAGAAGCACTTCGTTCCGGTTGGATTACTACCGGACCGAAAACAAAAGAATTAGAGCGTGAAGTTGCTGATTTTTGTGGCGTTAACAGAGCAGTATGTTTGAATTCACAGACAGCTTGTGCGGAAATGACACTGAGAGTTTTAGGAGTAGGAGAAGGTGATGAAGTAATTACCTGCGCTTATACCTATACAGCAAGTGCATCTGTAGTATGCCATGTAGGTGCAAAACTTGTATTAATCGATACACAAAAAGATTCTCTTGAAATGGACTATGAGAAACTTGCAGATGCAATTACAGAAAAAACTAAGGTAATTATTCCTATTGATCTTGGTGGTGTACCATGCGATTATGACAGAATCTTTTCTATAGTTGAAAGTAAGAAACATCTGTTCCATCCGTCAAACGATATTCAAAAAGCAATAGGAAGAATTATTGTAATGACTGATGCAGCTCATGCGTTTGGAGCAGAGTGGCATGGCAAAAAGGTTGGAAGTATTGCTGATTTTAGTAACTTTAGTTTTCATGCAGTGAAAAATTTTACAACTGCAGAAGGCGGAGCTGCTACGTGGAAAGATATTGAGGGAATTGATAATGAAGGATTATATCATAAATATCAATTGCTTTCCCTTCACGGACAGTCAAAAGATGCTCTTGCTAAGACTCAGCTTGGTGCATGGGAATATGATATCGTCGGTCCATGGTATAAATGCAATATGACAGATGTTGTTGCAGGGATTGGTCTTGCACAGATGAAGCGTTATAAAGGCTTACTTGCCAGAAGAAAAGAAATTATTGAAAGATATGATGATGCATTTAAGCCATTAGGAATTGAAGTCCTGAATCACTATGCAGATGAACATCAGTCATCAGGTCATCTTTATATTACAAGAATTCCAGGAATTACTCTGGAACAGAGACATGAGATTATTGTAAAAATGGCGGAAAAAGGAATTGCATGTAATGTACATTATAAGCCATTGCCAATGATGACTGCATACAAGAATCTTGGGTTTGATATTAAAGATTATCCAAACTCTTATAAGAGATTTGAAAATGAAATTACACTGCCACTTCACACTAAATTGACCGACGAAGAAGTGGAATATGTAATTGAAAATTATTGTGAGATTGTAAAGAACTATATTGGAAAATAATTAGGAGAAACAGTCAATGATTTTGAAAAAATGGGATGATCTTCCTGAATTTATGAAATGTGATGAAGTAAAAGTTTATTATGATATTTTATCACGAAAGAAAGGAAGTCTGGTTCTGAAACGGATTTTTGATATTGTAGTGGGGGTTATCCTGTTGATTCTCCTGGCTATACCTATGCTGGTTATCGCAGTGATGATAAAAATGGATTCAAAAGGGCCTGTTTTTTATCGCCAGGAGCGTGTGACCAGATACGGCAAGAAATTTAGAATACACAAATTCCGTACTATGGTCAATAATGCCGATAAGATTGGATCTGCTGTAACAGTAGGTGGTGATTCAAGAATCACCAAAGTAGGATCAAAAATTCGAGATTATCGGTTAGATGAGTTGCCGCAGGTTTTTGATGTACTAAGTGGAGATATGAGCTTTGTGGGTACAAGACCTGAGGCAACTAAGTATGTTGAAAAGTATAGTAATGAAATGTTGGCCACACTTTTACTTCCAGCAGGGATAACTAGTGAAGCTAGTATTCGATACAAAGATGAGGCAGAACTTTTGGATTTAGCAGATGATGTGGATCGGGCATATATCGAAAAAGTGTTACCGGAGAAGATGAAATATAATTTGCAAAGTATCAAAAATTTCTGTTTTGTTATTGATGTTCACGTCATGATAAAAACATTATGTGCAGTACTAGGAAAAGAGAAAAGTCATGAGTAAAATAAGTGTTATAATTCCATGCTATAATGCGGAAAAATATATAAAGAAATGTTTTGAAGGTTTAGAAAAACAAACTTTTAGAGAATTTGATGTAATTGTTGTAGATGATTTTTCAACAGATAATTCTCTTAATATTTTATACGAGATAAAGCAAAACTCGAAGCTGAAAATAAAAGTTATTAAAATGAAGCAGAATGTTGGTCCTGGAGAAGCAAGAAATGTGGGAATTAAAGCGTCTGATTCAGAGTATCTTGCTTTTTGTGATAGTGATGATTATTATGAGGAGAATTTTTTATATTGCTTATATAATAAAGCGGTGGAACAAAACGCTGATGTAGTAATGTGTAATAGCAAGCTGAGATTGCAAAATGGGTCATTTAGAAATAATAGCTACACTAATATTTTTAAAATATATAATACTAAATCTGACTATATAGCGTTATCTAGAACTTCGCTATGTTATTTACTATTAAGAAGAAATTTATTTGAAGATTTACCAATTCCATCATTAAGAAATGGGGAGGATATGGCTATTATCCCATTGCTATTGGCAAAGGCAAAAATTATTACACATATAGATAACGCGTTATATGTATATTGTGTTCGAAATGGATCTGCATCTGTTAGCGTTTCTGCGAATAGCTTTTGGGATTTGCTTAAATGTCAGCAGTTAATAGAGAAATCTTGGAATAAAGAATATCAGGAGGCTTTACAATTTATAGGCATAAAAAATGTATTGTATTCTGCTGTGGTGATTGGTATAAAGGCAAAAGTAAATACGAAAGTGATAAAAGATACGGTTCGTAAATTTGAAAGAGAACATAATAAATGGTATTTGAACTCTTATATTAAAACTTGGGATTTTAGACATCGCTTTTTTTTGAAAACTATAAAATATAGATGTCTTGGCTTGACAAAAGCTTATGTATTTTTACATTCATTATTAATGAAATAGGTGGGAAATTATATGGAATATAGTGTTTTGATATCTGTATATTATAAGGAAAAAGCAGAGTATTTGATAGAATGTTTAGAAAGCATGGTACATCAAACGGTTCAACCGAGTGAGATAGTAATTGTGAAAGATGGAAAGTTGACTGCAGAATTGGAAGATGTTTTGACAAAATATAAAACAAAGTATCAGAGACTTTTTAAATTTGTATGTTTGGAGAAAAATGTTGGATTAGGCTTAGCACTTGCAGAAGGAATTAAAAATTGTAGTCATGAGTTAATTGCAAGAATGGATTCGGATGATATTTCTATACCCAATAGATGTGAGTTACAATTGAGAGAGTTTGCCAAAGATTCATTATTAGATGTTTGTGGGGGATATATTAAAGAGTTTTGTGATTCAAAAGAAAAGGTTGTATCTATTAGAAAGGTCCCATTGGTGGATAGTGAAATAAAAGAATACCAAAAAAGAAGAGATGCTGTAAATCATGTTACGGTAATGTTTAAAAAGTCTAAAGTTTTGGAGGCTGGGAATTATCAACATGCCCTGCTTATGGAAGATAGTCTATTATGGACGAATATGATATTACATGGTGCAACGTTTAAAAATATTGATGATTATTTAGTGTATGTAAGAACTGGTGCTGATATGTTTAAAAGAAGAGGAGGATTAAAGTATTTTAAAAAATATAAAAATGGTAGAAAAATAATATTACAGACAGGGTATATTTCAAAATGGGATTATTATTATACATTGTTGGTTCAGTTGATTTTTTCAATTTTACCAAATTCTGTTCGAGAATTTGTATATGAAAAATTGCTTAGAAGTAATAAGGAGTGATAATTAAATGAAAATATCCGTAATGATAATTACATATAATCGAAAACGAGAAATACTCAGAGCTTTAGAATCTTGTGTGTGTAATAAGATTGAAGAAATGGAATTTGTTATTGTAGATAATAATTCAAGTGATGGTACACAAGAAGCAGTAGAAAAATTTTTTGGTGAAAATAATATAAAATATAAATATTATTATTCTAGTGAAAATTTAGGTATTTCAAATGGAAGAAATAAAGCATTTGAAATGTGTACAGGAGAATATATTGTTTGTTTAGATGATGATGCTGTGGTAATAACAAAAGATTTTTTTGCGAAAGTATATTCTGAAATGGAAAAACATGATGCAGTAGCTGCAGCATTAAAGATATATGAACCTCAAAATGACAGGTTTTTAAAAGGCTTTATATACGAAGAAAATAATGAATTATTAGCTCTATCATACATTGGAGCGGGGCATGTTTTGAAACGTGATTTTTTTGAAAGCAGTAAATTATATCCTGGTACGTTACGATTTGGTTCTGAAGAATATTATGTTGCATATAGAATAAGAAAGTATAAAAAGAAAATGATATATTTGGAGAATGTTGAAATTCATCATTTACCTAGTAATGTAGCACGAGTGTATGGCGATGAGCGTGATGTAAATATTATTGCAAATAATTACGTTGTAAGAAAAATGTGCTATCCTATTTTTTGCATACCTATTTTAAAATTAATGTTATTTCTGAGAATGCTGAAGCACGAATATTATTTTAATGGTTATTCAAAAATAATCAATAAAATGATTAAGGAAAGATATTCAGTAGAATATGTTGATAGAATGGGGATAAGTACAATGATAAAAATGCTAAAAGATGTGGGAGTTGCGCAAGTTTTTTGATGAGTAAAAGGATAGATCAATGAGAAAAAAAATTAAAATTAGTACGGGCTTATATTCGTTATTTTCATATATGGTTGCGTTGTTATTAGTTTTTATGTTTAGAAACAATGAAAGCTATTTTAACATTAATAACTATAAGATGGGCTTAATAGTTATTATTTGCTCTGGAATATTTATTTTACTATATACATGGGTAATTAAAGATTATAAGTTAACAATATCTCAAATATTGATTCTTTTTTCATGGATAAGTTTAATGATTTCTAAGTATGTTTTAGACAAGCAAGCGGAACCTTATTATATTCTTTTTGTTAGCTTCTTGCTATTGTTTTTATTATGTATGTCGGAAATGCAATTTAGTCAAAGAAATATGAAATTTTTAATTGATTCTTATATTGTATCTGCGGTTATCATGAGTTTATTAATTATAGTGCAACATCGTACACCGTATGCACAATATGGAATATTTAGATTAGCATTATTTTTTAATTCAAAAGAATATTATGATGTAAATTTTACCTCACTTTATTTACTTCTACCAACACTTTTAGCTTTTTATGGAGCAATAAAGGGAAAAAAGAAAAACAAAATTTGGTATATGGGAGCTACGGGTATTAATATTATTGGTATATTGTTGCTTGGTTCTAGAGGAACGTTTTTACCGGTAGCTGCGATAATGCTTTTTCTTATTCTTAAAGACAAGAAAATATCTTTTACTAAAATCCTTATTATAATGGTAGCGGTATTTGCAATAGTATATTTATTACCTGAAGACACTTTTACTAGATTGCTTAAAACGGATTATATGGGAAGTGAACACAAAAGATACATAGATTGGGCGTATGGATTGAGAGTATTTGGAAATTCACCTATCTGGGGGAATGGAATGAGAGCACCTAAAAGTTTGGTAAATGAAATTGGTGGTGGCGTAATGAATTATACAATACATAACACTTATATCGTATATTTAGCCCAATTAGGAATTTTAGGGTCACTTCCGTTTTTGGGCATTTTAATTTATCCGTTAGTTATGTTAGTGAGAAAATGTAGAGAAATTTATTTGGTATTATCATATTGTGGGGTTCTATTTGCATGCATGATGATAGAGGCAAATTATTCGTATGTATTATTTGTTCCTCTTGCGATGATTTACATGCTTATAAATGGTTCTATGCGTGAAAGGGGAAATAAAAAATATATATTGGATAATATATTTGGATAAGGTGATAGTATGGACAAACCCAAAATTAGTATTTTGATATCAGCATATAATGCTGAAAAATATTTAGCTGAATGTATTCAATCTGTTTTAAATCAAAATTATGATAGTTACGAATTGATAATTGTTAATGATGGTTCAACAGATGGTACATTGGATATTTGTAAAAATTATGAGGAGACAAACTCACATGTACGAGTTTTTAGTTGGGAAAATAAAGGCTTGATTTTAGCGAGAAGAAAGGGAATTGAGTTATCGTGTGGAGAATATATTTTATTTCTTGATGCTGATGATTGCTATGAGAAAAATGCATTTGATAATATTAATGTACTTTTGAAAGATAATCCGGATGTTGTGGTTTTTCGATTCAATTTCTGGTATGGGGAAGAAGACTATAAGCCATCGAAAATATTAGAAACTGAAATTTATACTTCACTTAAAGATAAACAGCTTTTTTTTGAAAAATTTATTGGAAATTACGAGTATAATCATTTATGGTCGAAAGTTATAAAAAGAGAACTATTGATAAAAGACAACTTTGACTACGAAAAGCTAAAAGATATACGACTTGGGGAAGATTTATTACAATCTATTCAAATTTATGCTTTAGCAAAAAAAATAATTGTTTCTGATAAGGTTATTTATAATTATAGAGTATTAGAGCAAAGTATGTCGCATGGGTTTAATGAAAAACAAGTGGAAGACATTACTAAGGTTTATATGATATTAAAGCAGTATCTTCAAAATGTTGAATGGGATACAGAAAATTGTCTCGAAATAGCTAATTTAGAATATACGATTAAAATGTCTAGCTTGTTAAGGGACTTGTGGGACAGTAATTCAGACATGAAATATAAAAAGAACACTTCATCAAAAATAGTTAATATTAATAATGGCATGATAAATTCTACAACAATTATAATTCAAAATAGAATTTTGTGGGAACTGTGTAAAAAGAAATGCTGGATATTAAGTCGAATATATTGTAGATTATTAAAAGTTTTAAGTAAAAGAAGGAGATCCTCAAGTGAAAATAGGTTATTTGAGAAAAAAAATAGTGTGTAAAATATTACATCTATCAGGAGAAAAAAGCTGTGAATACATAAACAGTTATTTTAGAAAATGTGGAGCGATTGTAGGAAAGAATTGTAGAATATATTCAGATATTACCACATCAGAATCGTATTTAATATATATTGGTAATAATGTAACAATATCAAATGATGTACAAATTTTAACTCATGATAACTCCGTTATAAAAGTTATTCCAGATTGTACAGATATATTTGGAATGGTTAGAATTGGTAATAATACATTTATAGGTGCTAGAGCATTAATACTTCCAGGAGTGAATATTGGAGATGATTGTATTGTTGGTGCGGGGAGTGTAGTAACAAAAAGTGTTCCTAATGGATCTATAATTGCTGGAAATCCAGCTCGTGTTGTGAAAAAAATTGAGGAATATAAAAGTAATATTAGAGATAATGTTTTTGACATAACAGGGTTAAGTCAAGTAGAAAAAAAGAAAATGCTTATTAAACAAAAAAGTAAATGGATAAATAAATAGCAAGGATTTGTATATATGAAAAAAGAAAGAAGTATATTAACAACTAGTTTTATATGGAAATTTGGAGAAAGATTTTTAGCTCAAATTGTTTCTTTTATTGTTTCAATTGTATTAGCGCGTATATTGGTACCAGAAGATTATGGTGTGGTATCATTAATTTTGGTATTTATTGCTTTTGCAGACGTTTTTGTTACATCCGGATTTTCAACATCCTTAATTCAAAAGAGAGATGCTACAGATGTTGATTTTTCGACCATATTTTATTGTAGTTTATTTGTTTCTATTATTATTTATGTTATTTTATTTTTTTCAGCACCATATATAGCTGCCTTTTTTGGAATGCCTGCGCTTTCTGGTATATTAAGAGTTTTTTCATTGCGCATTCCTATAAGTGCATTTAATTCTGTACAGCATGCATATGTGTCAAGAAACATGTTGTTTAGAAAGTTCTTTTTTTCAACGTTATGGGGGACTTTACTTTCAGGTGTACTAGGAATTGTAGCTGCTTATTTGGGAATGGGGGCATGGGCGCTGATTATTCAGTATATGTCTAATACAATTGTTGATACAATTGTGTTGTCATTTACTATCAAATGGCGTCCTAGACTTGTTTTTTCAATTGCATCAGCGAAAAAATTAATGCAGTATGGTTGGAAGATCCTTTTAGCTGATTTATCTGGTACATTTTTTGAACAATTGAGGTCTTTGATTATTGGAAAAGTTTATACAACTAGTGATTTGGCTTATTACAATAGAGGAAAAAGTTTTTCGTCTTTGGTGATGGATAATATAAGTACTGCTATGATGTCAGTCCTATTTCCGGATTTGGCAAATAAGAGTGATGATTTAGAAAAGGTAAAATTAACTTTAAGAAAATCCTTAAGTGTTATGCTATATATAATATTTCCGTTGATTGGAGGGTTAGTGGTTATTGCAAAACCACTGGTAAATGTCTTATTGACGGAAAAGTGGAAACAAGCTATTCCTTTTTTACAATTATTGGCTGTTTCATCTGGTATAGGCTTAATTGGGAATATTAGTTTACAGTCAATTAAAGCAATAGGAAGAAGCGATATTGTTTTGAAACTTGAATTAATAAAAAAGCCAATATATTTAATTTTGTTAATTATAGGAATAAAAATTAGCCCAATCGCCATAGCCGTTACGATGGTACTATATTCTTTTTATAGTTCGATAGCAAATGCTATGCCGCTAAAAAAGGAATTAAATTATACATACAAGCAGCAAATTAGTGATATTCTACCGTCTTTAGCTGCGACTGTAATTATGTGTATAGCAATAGCACCTTTTAGGGCTGTTATAAAAAGTGATGTAATTTTGTTGTTTATACAAGTTATTTGTGGCGGATTCATATATGCTATGGAATCTATAATCTTTAAAATAAGTGCATTTCAGTATATAAAAAAAATTATAATTAAAGGAAAGTCAAATGAATAAAGTAAAACTAGGAAAAAAACAGCTGTTATATTATTCTTTTATGAAATGTTTTAGAATATTTCCTATTGATAGAAAAAAAATAGTTGTATCTAATTTTAGAGGAAAGGGGTATGGAGATAACCCTAAGTATATTATTGAGAATTTAAGAAAAAGAAAAGAAACATATAAGATATATTGGTTGGTTGAAGATAAAAATGAAAAAATGCCTGAAGAAATTCACGTAGTGAAAATTAATTCTATTGCATCTTTATATCATTTAAGTACAGCAAAAATTTGGATTGATAATTGCAGAAAATCTCCCTATATAACAAAAAGGAAAAAACAATATTATATACAGACCTGGCATGGAGCTATTGGTTTCAAGAAAATAGAAAAAGAAGCCCCTGGTTTGACTGAAGAGTATAGACTTGCAAGTTTAAATGATTCTAAAATGATAGACATACTATTATCCGGATCTCAATGGTGTACAGAAATGCTTCAAAGATCATTTTGGTACTGTGGAAAAGTATTAGAAGTTGGATCACCGCGTAACGATATTTTTTTTCTTGATAATGATGAATTAAAACTCTGTATAAGGAAAAAAATTAATTTGTCAAACGAATTTATTATTATGTATGCACCTACGTTTAGACAAACTATTTCATTTGATGTTTTTAATAATAATTATGAAAAATGGATTTCAGCATTTGAGAAAAAGACTGGTAGGAAGTGTAAACTGCTTTTTAGACTTCATCCTAATATTGCATCTTTATATAAAAATATTCAAATTGGAGAAAATATTATAAATGTTTCAGATTATCCAGATATGCAGGAACTATTGTTAATAACAGATGCTTTGATTACTGATTATTCAAGTTCGGCATTTGAAGCTGCATTAGGATACAAACCGGTTTTTCTTTTGTGTAATGATTATTATGAATTTATAACGCAAGAAAGAGAATTGTTTTTTAATATGGAAGAATTACCTTTTGAATTTGCAATAAATGAAGATGAGTTATTTCATAAAATTGCCGAGTTTAAATATGAACAATATATAGAAAATGTTAATGCATTTTATGCTAAAATTGGAAGTTTTGAGAATGGTAAGGCTTCAGAAAAGGTTGCTGAAATAATAGAGAACGTTTGTAAAATGCAATAATAAGAAGCGTAGAATTTTATTAAATTGATTTTTATAATATGTGCTATTCCAAAGTTTTTATGTGAAAATATTATAATTGAAATAAAGTCGTTAGAGTAAAAATAATAAAATACAAGAAGTGAGTGGTATATGGTATGAAATCAAGTAAAGGTTTATATTCATCGTGTTTTCCAGAATATGCTTTAAGTGATTGTGATTTGAAAAAATTACAGAATTCTCTTTTAACAATGTTAGTCGATGTTTGTAAAGTATTTGATAAATATAATATAGATTATATGTTATCTGGAGGAACTCTATTAGGTGCCATTAGGCATAAAGGATTTATTCCATGGGATGATGATGTTGATATAATGATGACTCGAAAACAGTATGAAAAGTTTCTTGAGCATGTTGCTGAATTGGATAAAAAATATATTTTAGTACAACCTTTGACGGACAAATATTTTTGTAAAAATCCTAAGATATTTAAAGTTAATACTCAATATATTGAAATATCAAATGCAGGAGTGGAGAGCTTTTCTATGCTGTTTATTGATGTTTTTATTATTGAAAATATGCCTGTATCAAGACTTAAGAGGAAGATCCTAGGAAAAATTTATGACTTTTCCTATAAAGGTGCAAGTGTTTGTGTGGATTATTTGTATCCATCACCACCAATTTTACAAAAGTCAAAAGAGAACATAGAATTGAGAAAGTATTATAAATTGAGAAGAAGAATTGGTTTTCTTTTTTGTCATTTAGGTGGTTTGAAATTTTATCTTAAATTAGTGGATAAAATAGCTAATAAAAGTAAAGAAACTGGTTTCTATGGTGTTCCGTCTGCAATTAGCTATGAAAGAGAAGTATTTGAAAAAGAAATGTTTGAAGATATTATTAAAGTTGATTTTTGCGGTTACCGTTTTAAAGCACCAGCAAATTATGATCATTATTTAAAAAATTTATATGGAGATTACATGGAGATTCCACCTTTAGAAAAGAGAGAATTACATGTAGCTTATAAAATAACTTTTTGATATACGGAGGATAAGCAAATGGCAAATATTGCATTACTAATTGCTGGAGGATCTGGCAATCGAATGGGACAAAGTATACCTAAACAATTTCTTACGGTGAATGAGCGACCGGTTATTGTATATACTCTAGAAGCATTTCAGCGACACCCAGAAATTGATTCAATAGCAGTGGTTTGCATTGATGGATGGCAGTCGGTATTGCAGGCATATGCAAACCAGTTTAATATTACAAAATTACAATATATAGTTTCTGGTGGGAAAAATGGGCAGGATTCTATTCGTAATGGGGTGTATGAATTGGAGCGGCATTTTAAATCCGATGATATAGTATTAATTCATGATGCTATTCGTCCAATGATTTCTGCGGATATTATTTCAGACTGCATAAGGATTACAAAAGAAAAAGGAAATGCAACTACAGTTATTCCTTGCGCTGAGGCTATGTTAAAAACTGAAAATGGAGAGAACTCAACAGGCAGTTACCCTAGAGATTTTTTGAAAAGAACGCAAACACCGCAGGGGTTCCATGTAGGGGATATTTGTGACTTGCATAGAAGGGCTCTCGCCGCTGGAATAACAAATTCTGTTGCTTCTTGCACTTTAATGATTGAGCTAGGAGAAAAGGTGTATTTTTCTGTTGGATCTGAAAAAAATATTAAATTGACTACAGTTGAAGATATAGATATTTTTAAGGCCCTTCTTATAGCAAAAAGATCCGACTGGTTAAAATAGAGGTGAAGGAATGGCATTACAAGATAGTATTACATATTTAAATGACTTAGATCTCGCAATACAGCATACGGTTGGAATTGAACAACTTAAAGGGACTACAATTTTGGTTACAGGGGCAACTGGGACAATAGGCTCATTTGTTGCAGATATGTTGTTAAGATATAATCAAACAAATAATGCTTGCATTACTGTGTGTGTAGCAGGGAGAAATCTTGAAAAAATGCACAAACGATATGAAAGCTGGAAAGATAATAATCTTAAAATTTTTAAATATGATGTGCTAAAAGCTATTATATTTGATTATGAAGTGGATTATGTAATACATGCTGCTGGAAATGCGCATCCACTTGCATTTAATAGTGATCCTGTTGGAACAATTATAGGTAACATTGAAGGAACCTATAATTTACTTGAGTATACTAAGGCGCATGGTGGAAAGAGATTTTTATTTGTTTCATCTGGGGAAGTGTATGGAAATGGAGATTTATCTCTTGATGAATTTAAAGAGGAGTATTTAGGAGCCATAGATATTACTTCGCCAAGATCGTGTTATCCGCAAAGTAAACGAGCTGTTGAAAATTTGTGTGCATCGTACAGTAGTCAGTATGAACTTGAAACCGTTGTTGTAAGACCGTGTCATACTTATGGTCCTGGGATTACGGAAACCGATAGTCGGGCAAATGCTCAATTTATAAGGAATGCATTAAATAATGAAGATATAATAATGAAAAGTGCTGGTAATCAATTAAGAAGTTATAATTATATTGCAGATTGTGCATCTGGACTTATAACGGTTCTTATTAATGGAAAATCAGGAGCACCGTACAATATTGCAAATCCAAATGTGCGTATTACTATTGCTAAATTAGCAGAAATTATAGCCAAGGCAGTAAATAAAAAAGTGATTTTTGCTGATCCGTCAGTATTAGATATCGCAAATAGGACGCCTATTGCCAAACAAGTTTTAAGTAGTAAAAAATTAGAAAATCTTGGATGGGTTCCGATGTTTAATGCGAATGAAGGTGTTGAACATACAATAAAAATATTAAAAGAATGTGAATAACAATTATTAGACGTAATTGATAGTCGTCCCTATACAGGCAATATGAATTTTCTAAAAGCTTTTCAGTGTATTAAATAATTTTTATATTTTTCCCAAAAAGGACACAGTATGCTATCATATATATCGTAAGAGTTTTAAACCTACATAAACTTTTCTGAAAAACAAATCGTAGAAGGTGATAAAATCCATGGGAAGAAAGGATGTCATCATAAAAGAGTTGATAGAGGAGATGATTGGAATGAAGATAGAAAAGGAAGCCGAGGAAGAAAAGGTGAAGATTCGTGAAACACTTTAGGGTATCGAGGAAAGGGGAAGAATCGTTGGGTTAGCGGAATGAAAAAGGGTTTAGAACAGGAATAAAAATTTACCAAATTCCTGCTAAGAGACAACCGTATTGATGACCTAAAGCGAATGCCTGATGATTCGGATTTTCGCCAGAAAGTTTTGAAAGAGTATGAAATCAATTAAAATGTTATAGAGGAGAAAATATTCTATGTGTGGTATCGTATCCTACACCGGCCATTCCCAGGCCGCGCCCATCCTTCTTGATGGTTTATCGAAACTGGAATATCGTGGCTATGACTCAGCCGGTCTTGCCGTTCGTGACGGGGAGAATAAGACGAAAATTGTAAAGGCGAAAGGCCGCCTGAAAGCGTTGGCGGAGAAAACTGACCATGGCCATGCCCTGGCTGGTACCTGTGGAATCGGTCACACCCGCTGGGCCACCCACGGGGAACCTTCTGAGACCAATGCCCATCCACATACCTCTGATGATGGAAATGTGGTTGGTGTTCACAATGGTATTATTGAGAATTACCAGGAACTGAAGAATAAGCTTCTTCGTAAGGGTTATGAGTTCTATTCTTCCACAGATACCGAAGTGGCAGTGAAGCTCATTGATTACTATTACAAGAAATACGAGCATACTCCGGTGGATGCCATCAACCATGCCATGGTCCGTATCCGCGGTTCCTATGCCCTGGCGATCATGTTCCAGGATTATCCGGGAGAGATTTACGTTGCCCGTAAGGACAGTCCTATGATCATCGGCGTGGAGAACGGAGACTGCTATGTGGCTTCTGATGTTCCGGCGATTCTGAAATATACCCGCAATGTTTATTACATTGGAAATCTGGAGATGGCACGTCTGGCAAATGGAACCGTTACCTTTTATAATCTGGATGGAGATGAGATTGAGAAAAAGCCAACGCAGATCAAATGGGATGCAGAAGCAGCTGAAAAAGCAGGCTACGAGCATTTCATGCTGAAGGAGATCCATGAGCAGCCAAAAGCCGTTCAGGATACGTTGAATTCCGTATTAAAGGATGGTGCTATCGACCTGTCTTCTGTGGGACTTACTGAAGAAGAGCTTCAGTCTTTTTCCCAGATATATATTGTGGCATGTGGTTCTGCTTATCATGTAGGCGTGGCATGTCAGTATGTGCTGGAGGATCTGGCGCAGCTGCCGGTACGTGTGGATCTGGCATCTGAGTTCCGTTACCGCAGCATGCCTCTGGATCCCAACGGTCTGGTGATCGTGATCAGCCAGTCCGGCGAGACTGCAGACAGCCTTGCAGCTCTCCGTCTTGCGAAAAAGAAGGGGCTGAAAACCCTTGGAATTGTCAATGTGGTGGGAAGCTCCATTGCCCGGGAGGCAGATAATGTATTTTATACCCTTGCCGGTCCGGAGATCGCAGTTGCCACAACGAAAGCCTACAGCACTCAGCTGATCGCCGGCTATTGTCTTGCCGTTCAGTTTGCGCTGGTGCGCGGATGTATTTCCCAGGGGCGCTATCAGGATCTTATCTCCCAGCTTCAGTGTCTTCCTGAGCAAATCCAGAAGATCCTGGACGACAAGGAACGGATCCAGTGGTTTGCTGCCAAACAGGCCAATGCCAGGGATGTGTTTTTCATCGGACGTGGACTTGATTATGCCATCAGCCTGGAAGGCAGCCTGAAAATGAAAGAGATCAGTTACATCCATTCTGAAGCTTACGCAGCAGGAGAGCTGAAGCATGGCACCATCAGTCTCATTGAGGACGGCACTCTTGTGATCGGCGTGCTCACCCAGTCTGAGCTTTATGAGAAAACCATTTCCAATATGGTAGAGTGCAAAAGCCGCGGAGCTTATCTCATGGGGCTGACGACCTATGGAAATTATAATATTGAAGATACTGCTTCCTTTACCGTTTATGTTCCAAAGACAGAGGAGTGCTTTGCCACAAGCCTTGCGGTGATTCCGTTACAGCTTATGGGATATTACGTCAGCGTGGCAAAGGGACTTGACGTGGATAAGCCGAGAAATCTGGCAAAGAGCGTTACAGTAGAGTAAATTTGCAGCAGTCTTATGAGTGCGGTGAGCAGAAACGGCAGATGTTTTTCGGGGGAAAAACAACAGGATGAGGTTATAAAAATGGGAAAATATTTTGGTACAGATGGCTTCCGCGGAGAGGCAAACGAAAACCTGACAGCAGATCATGCATATAAAGTAGGCCGTTTTCTCGGCTGGTATTACGGAGAACTGAAACGTCAGAACGGTGATGACACTCCGGCACGTATCATAATAGGAAAGGATACCCGCCGTTCCAGCTATATGTTCGAGTATACACTGGTTGGCGGACTGGTGGCTTCCGGTGCGGATGCATATCTTCTCCATGTCACGACCACACCTTCTGTGGCTTATGTGGCAAGAGTGGATGAATTTGACTGCGGTATTATGATTTCCGCAAGCCATAATCCATATTTCGACAATGGAATCAAGCTGATTAACGGAAACGGGGAGAAGATGGACGAGGAGACCATTTCCCTTGTGGAAGCCTATCTGGATGGAAGTCTGGAAGTTTTCGGACAAAAATGGGAGGAGATTCCTTTTGCAAAGAAGGAAAAAATCGGCTGTACAGTAGACTATGTTTCCGGAAGAAACCGTTACATAGGGTATCTGATCTCTCTGGGTGTCTATTCCTTCCGCGGCGTGAAGGTGGCGCTGGACTGTGCCAACGGAAGCTCCTGGAACATTGCCAAGGCTGTTTTTGACGCTCTCGGTGCCAAAACCTACGTGATCAATGCCCAGCCGGATGGCACCAACATCAACAACAATGCCGGTTCTACCCATATCGGGGGACTGCAGAAATACGTGGTGGAGAACGGAATGGACGTTGGTTTTGCCTATGACGGCGATGCAGACCGCTGTCTCTGCGTGGACGAGAAGGGCAATGTGATTACTGGCGACCACATTCTCTACATCTACGGAAAGTACATGAAAGAGCGCGGCAAGCTGCTGACTAACACCGTTGTCACCACCGTCATGTCCAACTTCGGTCTGTACAAGGCCTTTGATGAGCTTGGAATCGACTACGCGAAAACAGCCGTGGGAGACAAATATGTATATGAGTACATGATGAAAAACGGCTGCCGTATCGGCGGTGAGCAGAGCGGACATATTATTTTCAGCAAATACGCCAGCACTGGGGACGGAATCCTTACCAGTCTGAAGATTATGGAAGTTATGATGGCTAGAAAGAAAAAGCTCAGCGAACTTTCAGAAGGCTTCACCGTTTATCCCCAGGTGCTCACCAATGTGAGAGTGACCGACAAGAAGGCAGCGCAAGATGACGCAGATGTGCAGGCAGCTGTGAAGAAGGTTACTGAGGAACTGGGCGATACCGGAAGAATTCTCGTCCGTGAGTCCGGAACAGAGCCGGTTGTACGTGTTATGGTGGAAGCGGAGAGTGAAGAAATCTGCCAGAAGTATGTGGATATGGTTGTGAATGTAATTAAAGAAAATGGGTATGTGGCCGGATAAGGGCTGGATGCCGTGGATGTTGCCGCCTGGCGTGTGCCGGGCGGTGGTGGTGTGTATAAGATAAGTTATAATATAATAATTTCGTATAGAATATTTAGCGATTAAATTGTTATAAGTTTGCAGCATCTGAATGTCGAGTAAAAACAAAATCTACTTGACATTCGATCTATGTCTGTTTATTATTTAAATAAAATAATTAGAAGGAGCAGGAGTGATGAATAGTAGAGAGCGGATAGAATTGTTTCTTTGCAATATTAAAGAGAATACTGTAATTGAAGCAAGCCGTATATATACTTTCTTGGCAGATGACATGACAGAAGCAGCATTTTATAAAACACTTGAACGCTTCTGCCAAAGTGGTTCACTTGTCCATTTGACTAAAGGGTTATATTATAAGCCGAAGAAATCCAGATTTGGAATTGTTCCGATCAGAGAGCAGGATATTGTTACTCATTACATTGGGAATCAGAAGGGATTGGTTGTAGGCTATAAACTGTATAACGAGAAAGGACTTACTACACAAATAAGTAAGCAGACGGAAGTTTTTTCAAATCATGTGCCAGGGAAAAGGAAAACAATTCAGAATGTGGTTGTAAAAAATATCTCTTGTGATCTGAATGAAGAGCGCGTAGCAGTAATTGAAACTCTGGAGATTCTTCAAAATTATTCTAAGATAGAAGATGTAAACAAAAAAGCGCTGATTACTTATATGGAGAAGTTTGCACAGTCTTATTCTGATAAAGCTGCGGTCTATGTCCTGGAGCATATGAAATATAAAAAGGCAACAATTGCTTTTTTGGAATCCTTTTTGGAGTATCTAAATGTTAATAACTCATTAAAACAATTTTTATCATCAATGTCTGTTTATGCAATTCCAACCATGGAGGAAATATATGAGACTGCATGAGAATGAAGAGGATTTTCGAGATCTTTGTAGTATAACAGCTGGATATATTGGCATTCCAGAAGACGCCGTTAGAAGAGATTATTACATTGTGAGTATGCGATCAAGCTGATCAACGGAAACGGGAAGAAAATGGATGAGGAGACCATTTCTCTTGCAACACTGCGGGCTTATTTGTGGTATGCGGCTAATATGGATATTTTTCTTCAGTCGATAGCGTTATCTGCATCTCATGTACCCTTTATAAAGGAAGCAAAAAAAGAAAAACAGATCATTCAGGATAAAGATATGAAAGCCCTGCTTGCAGTTCCCCCAGATACGCAAAAAGGAAACCGTGATCAGAACAAAAGGGGTCTGTCCCCATAAATGCAGAGTGAAATTCCTAAAAGTTTTCTAAAAAACTTATTAAATAAATTTCATACTTTTCCAATATATTTTCCTTCCAGAAAAGGAAACAGTATGCTATCCTATATACATCATAAGAGTTTCAAACCTACATAAGCTCTTCTGAAAAACAAATCATAGAAGGTGGTGAAATCCATGGGAAGAAAGGATATCATCACAAAAGAGTACATGGAGGACACAGAAGTTTTTGCGGACGTGTTCAACCATATGATTTACAAAGGAGAAAAGGTCATTGACCCTAAGAATTTGAAGGAACTGGATACGGCGAATGTAATTATTCCATATGGAGCTGACGGGGCGGAGGTGCCATATCAGAAATACAGAGATGTGTTTAAAATCCTGTGTGCTATGGAAGATGAAAATGCGGTGTATCTGCTTCTGGGAGTGGAGAACCAGTCCAATGTTCATTATGCAATGCCAGTGAAAAATATGGTTTACGATTCGCTGGAATATGCAGCGCAGGTGCAGAAAGTAGAGGCTTCTCATAAAAAAGCGCGGAAGGAGAAAGATCCTAAAGAGAAGAAACCAGATTCCGCAGAGTTTCTTTCAGGCTTTTACAGAGAAGACAGGCTGCTTCCAATTATAACAGTAGTAGTGTATTTCGGGGCTGATAGTTGGGATGCACCCAGGTCGCTGCATGAGATGTTAATTGTACAGGACGAAAGCATATTGTCATTGGTTCCTGACTATCGGATTAATCTGATTGCACCAGGGGAGATGAGTGAAGAGGAGTTGGAGCTTTTTACTTCTAATTTTCGTGAGGTAATGCAGTTTATTAAGTATTCAAAAGATACGGAGAAGCTGAGCCAGCTTGTGGAGGAGAATACTGCATTTGAAACTATGGACAGGAAGGCTGTTCGTGTAATGGAGGAGATGACTGGAATGAAGATTGAAAAAGAAGTTGAGGAAGAAAAGGTGAATGTTTGTAAAGCGATTCAAGGGATTGAGGAAAAGGGGCGAATCGCTGGATTGGCAGAGGGACGTGCTGCTGGGCTGGCGGAAGGAAAAGAGGCTTTGGAGCGTGAACAGAAACTTACCAAATTCCTGTTGTGCGATAACCGCATCGACGACCTAAAGCGTGCCCTTGACGATTCTGCTTTTCGCCAGAAACTTTTGGAAGAGTATGGAATTGATTAAAAAGATATAAAAACGAGACGTATACGCTAATGGTTTAAAAGCACATATTTTATAGATTTTTTTGCAGTTCCATGGTATCATTATTTCAAGCAAAAGCAATTGATACTGTGGAACTTTTTATCAGGAGTGTGTGTAATATGGGAAGTTATCTGAATCCTGGAAGTGCTTCTTTTCGCAATAGTCTGAGGTCCAAGATTTATGTGGATAAGAGTGAATTGATAGCCAGAACAAATGAATTGATCTGTACAGAGCAGAGATATGTATGTGTCAGCCGCCCGAGACGATTTGGAAAGTCTATGGCGGCTAATATGCTTGCTTCATATTATGAGAAAGAAGAAAATAGCGATGATTTGTTTGGCGGTTTGCGGATCAGCAGAGCAATCACATATAGAGACCATTTAAACCAATATGATGTTATCAAAATCAATATGCAGGAATTCCTGAGCGTTACCAACAGTGTAGATGAGATGCTGGGACGATTGAAGCGGTATTTACTGTTTGATTTGTTAGATGCTTATGGAAATCTGCACTTTCGGGATTCTGAAGATTTGATACAGGTGATGAAGGATATTTTTGCAAAAACAAAATGCCCTTTTGTGATTTTGATCGATGAGTGGGATTGTCTTTTCCGGGAATACAAGAAGGATAGAGAGGCACAGAAGAAGTATCTTGATTTTTTGAGAGTGTGGCTGAAGGATCAGGATTATGTTGCGCTGGCATATATGACAGGAATTTTGCCCATAAAAAAATATGGTTCTCATTCCGCTTTGAATATGTTCACAGAGTATTCTATGACAAATCCCCGTGAGATGGCTGAATTCTTTGGTTTTACAGAAGATGAAGTAAAAATGTTGTGTGCCCGGTACAAGAGAAGCTTTGAGGAAACAAAGGCCTGGTATGATGGCTACGAACTGATAACAGTAGAAGAGAATCAGAAAAAGATTTATTCCATGTATAGCCCGAAATCTGTAGTGGATGCAATGCTCAGTGGGGTGTTTGATAATTACTGGAATCAGACAGAAACCTATGAAGCACTTAAAACTTATATTAGATTGAATTATGATGGCCTAAAAGATTCTGTCATAAAAATGCTTGGAGGCGATAAGGTACAGATTAACACGGGAACTTTTTCGAATGATATGGCGACTTTTCAGGGAAAAGATGATGTATTGACCCTTCTGGTCCACCTTGGCTATTTGAGCTATCATTGGCCGGATAAAACTGTCTATATTCCCAATAAAGAAGTATCTCAGGAATATATAAATGCAATCAGCACTATGGAGTGGCCTGAGGTTATTGACTCTGTAGAAAATTCTAGAAAGCTGCTGGAAGCTTTGTGGAGAATGGACAGTGATACAGTGGCAAAGGGAATCGATAAAGTGCATCAGGAAGTATCTATCTTACAGTATAATGATGAGAATTCTTTGAGCTGTACGATCAATCTGGCATTTTATTTTGCAAGAGAGTACTATACAGTTATTCGAGAACTGCCAAGCGGGAAAGGGTTTGCAGATATTTGCTTTCTTCCCAGAAAGCTTCATCTGGACAAACCTGCAGCCATAATTGAACTTAAATGGAATAAAAATGCTTCCGGAGCAATTGCCCAGATTAAGAGACAGCAGTATAGTGAGGTGCTAAAAGATTATCATGGGGATTTGCTGCTGGCAGGTATTAATTACGATAAGAAGACGAAACTGCATGAGTGTGTGATTGAGAAATTTCAGAAATATTAAAATTCCTGGATTTACAGTATTTTATCATTATCGGAGTTAGAGGATTTCAAGTAAACATAGCGAGGAGAAACTATGATGAAAAATACATTTAATGCTATGCTGAAAAATAGACCCAAAGGTCAAAAAGTGAATGAAATATATCTTTTCAGATTAATGGCAAGGTATCTCAATCAGACGGCGATAAAGTGCACATTTGTGAAACAGATTCATGCTCAATATTATGTGAGTTATAATTCAAATATTTTACATGGACAGTCTAAAAGAGTTGAATTAGGGGATTTACAAATTTTTACATATGATAGAAGTAAAAAAGAATTAAGAATTTGCACATTGCAGGCTAAATATGAAAAGAATATTTTTCGACATCATCCGAGTATTGTATTAAATGTATTTCAATGGGAATTATTAAAAGATAGACCTCTCGTACAGGCTATTTCTAAAAAATATCCTGTTCCTTCTAATATACTTAATTTTAATTTTGCTTATAAAAGTATAAGTGCGTACGGAATATTTTTTTTAGAGAATGCAATTGGCAATGTGGATTTTCTATATACAATTCCAGAGTTTTTAAGTAGTAAGAGACCGCTTATAAACTTATCTCGGAGAAGGAATAAAAGAACTTTTCAATTTAATTGTCCCCGAAAGTATGGTAACGGAAATGAAAAGCATGTTTCTGGTAACATGAATATGTTTGAAAAAGATCTGTTGCAATGTAAAATAGGAGCTCCGGTTATAAAGAAAGATGATTTGAAACTAATAATAACACTCTTGAAATACATGAATGTTCAGGTAAAGAAAGAAAACGATGAACAAAATGCAATTGATCTTATACTGGCGGAATATAAGGATATTTCTGACGATATAGTTATTGATGATACTGTAGACATAGGGTGGTCGCCAGCTATGGTTGTTGTAACGGATTCATTACTATATACCTCACAAGTATTCCAAAGATATGGAGAAATTGAGCCATATCGACGACCTAAAGTGCGCTCTTGACGATTTTGCCTTTCATCAAAAAACTTCGAAGAGTACGAAATCAATTAATTACTTTGCTACCGCCCAGTACTCGTTGGGCGGTAGTGGCGTATATAGAGAATTTTGTTTTTTTTCTATTTATACTGGACTTTATTTGGAAGCGGCTGCTTATTTGTAGCGATGCGTGGGCAGAAAATATCCCTGGCGGGGAGTATGATTTGGTAAAATTACCACTGCCCGGCTCTTGTGGGCGAGTTTCGTTTTTCTATTCCGAAGCGCTTTAAGGACAGGGTAATTACACCAATCCATGGAGTTGAAATGTATAGTTGCATGCAGTACCTGCACAGTATATCTGGAATGTGACAAATACAGAGCAAAAAATCTCGAAATTTTTAGATAAAAACAGACAGATAAAACTTGTGAAGCTCCTGTTTCCGTGCTATTATGAGAATAGAAATTTGAAGCAGCAAACAGCTGTGGAAATAAAGAAAAGATGTGAGAGAAAATGATGGAAACAATACAGGACGTACTTCAGCTGATTTTACAGGCCGATGATATCAAATATGTAAAAAATAGCGGTATATTAAATTATGGACTGGATTTGAAACAGGTGGTGGAACGTGAAATTGAATTGTCTGTTTGCAAGGGTGATAAGGAAATATTGCTTGCGATGAATTATGACATAGAGCAATGCTCTGTTCAATTTCAGATTGTAGACTGCACGGAGGAAGAGGAGAAGAAGATTATAGATCTGGATTTTGCTTTAAACGGTGCCGAAACTGCGGTGGATTTTACACAAGCGCTTAATTTATATTTGTTGAGTATCGGCTATATTGACGAAGACAACCTGGAAGAGTATCGCCAGAAGGTCAGCCGCCTGAGCTGAGAATAATATGTGAGGCGAAAATCAGTAACAATAAAAAAACAGCTCCCTGCGTGGTCAGAGAGCTGTTTTTTATTATACACCAGAATTATTTAACTGTAACGGTGATGTATTTGTTTACTGTCTTGTAGTTTTTAGCTTTAACAGTAACTTTTACCTGATAGGTACCTTTCTTGGTTCCCTTAGCAACTACGATCTTACCGTTTTTGTTAACTTTGATCTTGGAGTTGTTTGTTGTGTAAGAAACTTTACCAGTTTTCTTAGTTACTTTGATAGCTTTCTTAAGAGTCTTGCTGCTCTTCTTAACTGCAGAAGCCTTTACAGTATATTTATCAGCAGACTTTAAGGTTACCTTCTGAGTTTTAGCTTTGATCTTGTAAGTAAGAGTCTGTGTATATCCGGCATATTTTCCTTTACCGATGATGGTAACTTTGTATGTTCCGGCATTCTTACATGTTTTAACTTTTACTGTGTAGTATTTAGCTTTGATTGTTTTTCCAGCTTCATTCTTAACTACAACCTTTGGCTGCTGTTTCTTACCAGTGTAAGTTACAGTTTTCTTGGTAAGAGAAGCATTGAAAGATGTTTTTACAGGTGAATCTGCTGCAAAAACAGTAGTGCTGATGAGAAGCATCATTACTGCAGCCAGGATAGTCACAGCTACTTTTTTGAATGATTTCATTGGTAACACCCTCTATTTCTTAATTTAATGTATTTAATAAACGGTCTCCCCACGCAGACCCGTTTATCCGGAAGTTGGATTACTGTGAATAAAGTTCACAGCCGGTAAAAATAGTACAAACGGTTATTTTCCGGTAGAATTCTTATCTGCAGCAGCGGAGTCAGAGCTGTTTTTTTTATCCTTAGGCTCATAACCATAGCCGTATCCATAACCATAACCGTATTTTCCATAGCCATACTTGCCATAAGCACGTCCCTTTACATCGGCACGGTTCAGAACTGTACCGAGGAGCTTGCAGCCAGACTGCTGGATCTCATAAAGAGACTGCTTGATCAGAGTACGCGGTGTGGTACCAGCACGTACAACCAGAACTGCGCCGTCGCACAGAGAAGCGATAAGCGCTCCATCTGATACACTGCCAAGCGGCGGGGAATCTATAATAACAAAACGATAATTCTCTGAAAGGGTATTCAGAAGCTCTTTGAAACGAACATCTTCCAGAAGAGCGGAAGGATTCTCAAGGAGCTGTGTACACGGAACCATATAGCCGTTTGGAATATTGGTACTGTATATAACGTCCTCATATTCTGCCATACCGGAAAGATAGTGGTTCAGTCCCATAGTAGTGTCATCGTCGTAGTCCATCTGAAAACGTGTTTTCATAACGGATTTACGAAGGTCAACGTCTACCAGAACAGTAGGAAATCCTGCTTCTGCAAGCATTTTCCACAGGTAGGAGGAAATGGTACTCTTACCTTCATTAGGCTGGCAGCTGGTCAAAAGGATCTTGCGGGTATTTTTACCGCAGAATTTAATATTAATACGAAGTCGGTTCATCGCTTCGGAAACTGCATAGGGCAGCTCCGGAAGGTTTACATTAAGCTGGTTCATTATTTCGTACGACCTCTCTTTCTGCCGCGTCTGCGGTGCTGCTCCTCATCCAGATCGATTACCTGATCGCTGTCAGGGATAGTGGTAAGAGGTACCAGCCCAAAATATTTTTCCATATCATCTGCAGTATGAATGGTGTCATCCATCAGATATTTTACAATAAAGAATGCTGCACAGATGAGAAGTCCAAGCAGGGCACCGATTATGGTGAACTTGGTATAGCTTGGAGCCACTTTACTCTCAGGAAGTTTGGCAGGCTGTGCCAGATTCGGAGCAAGTGTGCTCATGGTATCCGGGAGATAATCAATGGCTTCCTCAGCCATAGTTTCAGCCAGATCCATAGCCATCTGCGGATCGGTAGAAGTAGCGGTGATCTCCAGAATACGGGTATCGCTTGGGTTGTTCAGTGAAAAAGCTTTAGCCAGTTCATCGGATGTAGAATCCAGATTCAGACGGTCAATAACACGGTTTAGTACCGGATAGCTGAGCATCAGCTGTTCATAGTCTGCAGTCAGGGAAGTACCAAGATTCAGGTCACTTAAATTGACTACAGAATCGTCTGAGGCAGATACTACGTAAAGCTTGGCTGTGGATTCATAGGTAGGTGCGATAAAGAAAAGGGAATACGCACCCAGAAGTACAGCGCCTGCAATAAGACTGATCAGCAGATAACGCCATTTGTCTAACAAGACGTTGCCTAGATCCACAAGGTCGATTTCCACCTCGTCGTTTGTGAGTTCTTCGTTCATGTCGGGTCTCCTTAATTTTGTTTATTGTAGCTGTTTAGAATCTTCTCTTCTACGATTTATTTTCTAACAGGAAAATTATTTCTTTTCCTTATAAAAAAGCGAAAGGATCGCTTCCTGAAGGCTGTTCGGATCAGGAGTGAAAGTCTGCCAGCCATCCTCGTCGAAGTCGGCAGTTCCTTCTATGGATACTTTCTCCTCCTCTTTCTCATCGGAAAGAAGAAGGGCAAGACGGGAAAACTTCTTGGCACTGATGTTGGTAGTCATGTAGTCCTCAAGTGCATGATAAAGATCCAGCGGGAACGTCTTATCTTCACTGCATTTCGCCTGGAAAACAGGCTTGAAAGCTTCCTCGTACTGGGCCTGACGGCTCATCCGGTTCTCGTTCAGTCCGTCGGCAACGGTCTTGCGCTCACGGATGAAGCGCTCAGCGTCCTTACCGTGCAGAGTTACGGTCTGTCCCTTGATCAGTGTGTCACTGTCCGGGAAATCATCCTCGATGGTGACGGTGACACCGCCAACCATATCATTTACCACTTCAATGGCGCTCATGTTTACCATTGCAAAGCCGTCAATCTTGTGACCGCCAAGGAGCGTGGAAACTGCATCCACAGTATTCTCTGCACGGGTCTCATGATCCAGGCTCATGGCGTGTGCCAGGGAAATCTGGCATTCTGTGGTATCTATGTAAGAGCCGTCATCTGCAAGGCTCTTCACCGGAGTCATGGTGTTCCGGTCGATGGTGAGAAACTTGCAGGTGTCTGTGCTTCTGTCGCGGACAAGCACAAGCAGCACATCACACTGACCGGTGCCGTCGTATTCCTTGATCTCGGTTACCTTATCCGGAGAATCAATTCCGGCGAAAAGGTAAGTCTCAAGATTCCCTTTCGGAACATAGGTAACACCTTTATAAGTAATCTGGTCAGTATCCTGTGTGGAAGAGGATGCGCTCCGGGTCACAGCATGGCTGTTGGCAGAAGTGAGAACACCTGCAGCTGAGCCTATGCCAAGAACGCCGGCGGCAAGTCCTATGGCGAGATATTTTATTTTTTTATTTTTATTCTGTCTGGAAATTTGATTATGACGCATTGATTCCTTTCTGCAGACCGAGGTATACTTCGCAGCTGTTCACTGGTAATGCTCCCCAAAATATCTTGCAGAACATTACCAGTGAACAGTACCTGTAAACCATCACTCTGAAAATTACATATTGACAAAACTCAGAATCTGTTATTTACTTCACATTATAAAATATCATATTGTATAAATACTATATTGCTTTACCACAATATGTACTGATTTTATCACGGTTTGGTCTGGATATCAACCTGCTCTGTCATTTTTGGGCAAAATAAGGTGACGAAAAAAATCGTTTTCCTCTGGGATTTTTTGTGCTATACTTATACAACGTATAGATTTCAGAGGAAATTTACTGGAGGAAAAAATGGAAAATCGCGAACGATATAAGAGACTGATCATGTTTTTGGCGTCTGCGGTGATCATAGCTATTGAAACATTGCTTTTCGCCTATATCTGGTATAAATTTTATGCCCACAAGGAGGTCATCGGCAGACGCTTTGACAGAGGCAATCAGGTAGTCATTGGCCTGTATGTGCTGATGATATACTTCTTTTATAAAATTTACGGTGGTTTTAAGGTGGGTTATCTGCGGGTATTTGAAGTAATCTATTCCCAGATCCTGTCTGTGTGCTGCGTGAATTTTATTACCTATTTACAGTTGTGCCTGATCGGCCGCTGGCGTCTGGGAGAGCATCTGACACCTATGCTGGCTATGATGGGGATTGACCTGGTGATCGTTGTCATATGGGTGGTTGGTATGCGTTATGTGTACACCAGACTGTATCCGCCCAGACAGATGCTGATGATTTATGGCGGACGTAATCCGGGAGATTTAAGGAATAAGTTTGAGACCAGAGAGGATAAATATGCCATTAAAGAGATGGCATCCCTTTCCCTTGGCCTTGACGTGATCAAGGAGAAGATCAACGGATATAAAGCAGTTGTGATCGGGGATATCCCGTCCCACGAACGAAATCTTCTCCTGAAATACTGCTTTGAGAAGGATATCCGCTGTTATTCTATTCCGAAGCTTTCTGATATTATGCTCCGGAATGCAGACGATATTCATTTATTTGATACCACGCTTCTTCTTTCCAGAAACCTGCGTCTGACAGCAGAGCAGCTGTTTTTCAAAAGAATTGTGGATATTATATTTTCCCTGGCAGGGCTGGTGATCGCATCTCCGTTTATGATTCTGATCGCACTTGCTATTAAGCTTTATGATGGCGGTCCTGTTTTTTATAAGCAGCCGCGTCTTACGAAGGATAAGCAGATCTTTATGATCCTGAAATTCAGAAGCATGAAAATGGACTCTGAAGTGAAGGGTGCCCAGCTGGCGAAGAAAGAGGATGACAGGATCACACCGGTCGGGAAGCTTATCCGCCGGATCCATTTCGATGAGCTGCCACAGATTTTTAATATCCTGAAAGGTGATATGTCTCTGGTAGGCCCAAGACCGGAGCGGCCGGAAATTGCTGCACTGTATAGCGAGAGGATCCCTGAATTTGATTACCGCCTGAAAGTGAAGGCCGGACTTACCGGTTATGCCCAGGTTTATGGTAAATACAACACGACACCTTATGATAAGCTGAAACTGGATCTCACCTATATTGAGACCTATTCTCTGAAGCTGGATCTGAAGCTTTTGATGCTTACCTTCAAAATCCTTTTCCAGAAGGAAAATACAGAAGGGGTTGAGGCATGGCAGAAGACAGCTGGCCAGGAGAAAAACGAGGAGAATGATTAAGACTGAGACTGAGGAGGAAATTTTATGTGTGGAATTGTTGGTTATGTAGGAGATGAACAGGCGGCACCGATTTTGCTGACAGGCCTTTCCAAGCTGGAATACAGAGGCTATGATTCAGCAGGTATCGCAGTTCGAAACGAGGCAACTGATAAGATCGCAATCGTAAAGGCGAAAGGGCGTCTGAAAACTTTGATCGAGAAGACAGACGGCGGTTCAGCCGTACCGGGTACCTGCGGTATCGGTCATACCCGCTGGGCGACTCATGGAGAGCCTTCTGAGACAAATGCCCATCCTCATTGTACAGATGATAAGTCCGTAGTACTTGTTCATAATGGAATTATCGAGAATTATCAGGAGCTGAAGGCGAAGCTTTTTCGTTCCGGTTATACGTTCTATTCACAGACAGATACAGAAGTGGCTGTGAAGCTGGTAGATTACTACTATAAGAAAACCGGAACTCCGTTGGAAGCAATCTCCAGAGCAATGCTCCGTATCCGCGGTTCTTATGCATTTGGTGTTATTTTCAAGGACTATCCGGGCAAACTGTTTGCAGCCCGCAAGGACAGTCCGCTGATCATTGGAAAGAGCGAGAACGGAAGCCTTATCGCTTCTGATGTTCCTGCGATCCTGGATCAGACCAGAAGAGTTTATTATATCGGCAATCTTGAAATTGCGGAGCTTTCCCGTGATGAGATCCATTTCTACAATATCGACCGTGAAGAGATTGAGAAAGACGTTGTGGAGATCCAGTGGGATGCAGCTGCTGCTGAGAAGGGCGGCTATGAGCACTTTATGCTGAAAGAGATCCATGAGCAGCCGAAGGCTGTTCAGGACACCATTGGCGCTTATGTAAAAGAGGGACACATTGATTTTTCTGAGACAGGGCTTACAGATGAGAAGCTGGCTTCTCTTAAGAGAATCTATATCATCGCCTGCGGTTCTGCTTACCATGTTGGTATGGTTGGCAAATATGTGATCGAATCCATGGCGAAGATCCCGGTTGAGGTGGATGTGGCTTCTGAGTTCCGTTACCGTGATCCGATCCTTGTGGAGGATTCCATGGTGGTTATTATTTCCCAGTCTGGAGAGACTGCAGACAGCCTGGCTGCCCTTCGTCTTGCCAAGGATAGAAATGTTCCGGTACTTAGTGTAGTCAATGTTGTAGGCTCCAGCATTGCAAGAGAGAGCGATTATACGTTATATACTTATGCAGGACCTGAGATTTCTGTTGCCACCACCAAGGCTTACAGCACCCAGCTGATCGTCATGTATCTGCTGGCTATCCAGAGTGCTTTTGTCCAGGGAAAGCTTGAGGAGGGAAAAGTGACCCGTCTGCTTGCTGAGATGGAGACCCTGCCGGACAAGATCAGCCGTGTTCTGGATGATAAAGAGCGTATCCAGTGGTTTGCAAGCAAGTATGCAAATGCCCATGATATTTTCTTCATCGGACGCGGAATTGACTATGCTATCAGCATGGAAGGAAGCCTGAAGATGAAGGAGATCAGTTACATTCATTCTGAGGCTTACGCAGCAGGGGAGCTGAAGCACGGAACAATCAGCCTTGTAGAGGATGGTACTCTGGTGATCGGTGTGATGACCCAGAAGGATCTTTTTGAGAAGACACTGAGCAATATGGTTGAGGTAAAGAGCCGTGGTGCTTATCTGATGGGACTGACCAGCTATGGCAATTACAGTATTGAGGATACCGCTGATTTCTCCGTATATGTTCCCAAGACGGAGAAGTATTTCACAACCAGCCTTGCAATTGTTCCGCTGCAGTTGATGGGATATTATGTCAGCGTAGCGAAGGGCCTGGATGTGGACAAGCCGAGAAACCTGGCGAAATCTGTTACTGTAGAATAATGTTATTAAATAGCTGAATTATATTTCTAAACAACAGAAAAAAGACAATATTGTTATAAACATAAACATGGCGCGGAGAAGTGGCTTCTTCGCGCTGTTTATTTGGAAATGAAATAGTGGGAGTGTTCGAACAAAATGGGGCGTGAAAAAGATATGGAAGAAAAAAGGCACAGGATCATAGGTACTGCCGGACATATTGATCATGGTAAAACCTGGCTGGTCAAGGCGCTGACAGGCACGGATACGGATCGCCTGGCAGAGGAAAAAAGGCGGGGGATTACAATTGAAAATGGTTTTGCGTTTCTGAAATTTCCGGATGGCAGGGAAGCTGGGATTATTGACGTGCCAGGCCATGAAAGGTTTATAAAGAATATGCTGGCTGGAGCTGGCGGAATTGATATTGCCATGGTAGTGATCGCAGTAGATGAGGGAGTTATGCCTCAGACCAGGGAACATCTGGCAATACTTTCCCTGCTTGGTATTCAAAAGGGTGTGCTTGTGCTCACCAAAGGTGACCTGGAATGGAAAAAGGGACTTGACCAGGAAATCAGGGAATTTGCAGAGGGAACGTTTCTGGAAAATGCGGATGTGGTAGTGACCAGTGCTGTGGATGGGCGTGGGATTGAGGAACTGCGCAGGGTGTTGTGGAAACTGTGCACAGCCGGAAAAAACACGGGAAATCAGAAGCCTTCCCAAAAAGAAGGTGACAGCTGCACAGGCAGAATGGGGACAAAAGCATCTGCGTTTCGCCTGCCCATAGATCGTGTGTTTTCTCTAAAGGGTTTTGGAACTGTAGTGACCGGGACGCTGCTTGATGGCAGTTTAGGCTTGAATTATGACGCCATGCTTTATCCCAGAACTGAAAGGGTAAAAATTCGAGGGATTCAGGTGCATGGTCAGGAAGTATCCGAAGCTGTTCCGGGACAGCGGGTGGCAGTGAACCTTCCGGGGATTGGAAAAGAGCAGATCTCCCGGGGAGAAATTCTGGCAGCAGCAGGAAGTATGGAAGGTACCATGATAGCAGATGTACGGCTGCAGCTGTTGAAGTCAGGACAGCGTACTTTAAAAAGCGGTACCCGTGTTCATCTTTATCATGGGGCAGCAGAACTGGTGTGTAAAATAATTCTGTTTGACAGAGTAGTGCTGAAGCCCGGTGAAGAGGCCGTAGTCCAGCTTCGGATGGAGCAGATGACGGCAATGAAAGCAGGGGATCATTTTGTTATAAGATTTTATTCGCCAGTAGAAACCATCGGCGGTGGAGTTGTGCTGAATCCCAATGGGGTAAAAAGGAAAAAAAGACAGAATGCAGATGCTGTTGTTCATTGTGCATGTACCGGAAAGGAAAGAAAAAAAGCACATGCTTCAGGAAAAATAACAGAAGAAATATGTGGGAATTCTGTCTTTTTGCAGCTGCAGGAATTATATCTGAAATCGGGCTTTATGCCTCCGCTGACAGATGAAGTGAAGAAAGTATTTTCCGGTGAGCGGGATTTTTCAGAAGTGTTCTTTGCCATGGTGCGGGACGGTGTTCTTGTACGGTTTGACGAGAAGCATTATATGCACTGGGAAATGCGGCAGAAAGCTCTGGATATGGCGTATCTGTTATATGAAGAAAAGGGTATGATCCAGACTGGAGAATTTCGTGACCGTCTGGGAATATCCCGTAAATGTGCGATCATACTGCTGGAGAGGTTTGACAGAGAGCGGATTACAGTTATGGAAAATGGAGGAAGAGTGTTAAAACGAAACTTGCAGCAGGCAGACCGGTCTCAATGAGAAGAGTAAGAATGGAAAGTTGGGTACGTTTTTGGCGGGAACATATGGGAATCGAACCCATCCGGGACGGGATTAGCGCCCCACACTGGTTTTGAAGACCAGGAGGCACACCGGCACCTATCTGCTCCCAGTGAGAGTATAGCGGAGATTGGAAGCTTCGTCAACCACAGTCTTTGGGTCCGAAACCTTTCTTTGATTCCCTATTGACTAAGAGGGGGCAGATAAAGTAGAATAGTATTATTCGGGATAGTGTACCTTGTAGCCTTTTTCAAACATGCTCTGGTATGGCGGAGCTGTTGAACAGGGCTGTGTTTTGCGTATCCCGTTTATAATGGATGTTTTCACATTACCAGATTACAGTATTGAAGAATATCCGAAGAGGAGAAAAATATGGCAGAGACAGTTAGAGTTGTAGTAGATGCCATGGGCGGAGACAACGCTCCGGCAGAACCAGTGAAAGCAGCTGTAGAGGCTGTTGCCGAGAGGGAAGACATTGATGTGATCCTTACCGGCAGGCAGGATGTAATTGAGAAAGAGCTGAGTAAATTTCAGAATTACCCCAAGGAAAGAATCCAGATCGTGAATACCACAGAGGTGATCGAGACAGCAGAGCCTCCGGTTCTGGCAATCCGTAAGAAGAAAGATTCTTCCATTGTGGTAGGACTGAATCTTGTGAAGAAGCAGGAAGCAGAAGCATTTGTTTCCTCTGGAAGCTCAGGCGCTATTTTAGTAGGTGGTCAGGTGATCGTAGGAAGAAGCAAAGGAGTACAGCGTCCGCCGCTGGCACCCTTGATTCCCACCCAGAATGGTGTGTCACTTCTTATTGACTGCGGTGCGAACGTAGATGCCAGACCAGAGCATCTGGTACAGTTTGCGAAGATGGGTTCCATCTATATGGAAGACGTGGTTGGAATCAAGAACCCTCGTGTTGCCATTGTAAACATTGGTGCAGAGGAGGAGAAGGGAAATGCCCTTGTGAAAGAGACGTTCCCTCTTTTGAAGGAATGCCCGGGGATCAATTTTATTGGAAGTATTGAAGCAAGGGATATTCCGGCTGGTTATGCAGATGTGATTGTCTGCGAGGCTTTTGTCGGGAACGTGATCCTGAAGCTTTATGAAGGACTTGGAAGTACCTTTATGAAGATGCTTAAAACCGGCCTTATGAAAGACACCCGCAGCAAGGTTGGAGCTCTTCTGGTGAAACCGGCCGTCAAAGAAACCATGAAGGCATTTGATGCAAGTGAGTACGGCGGAGCTCCTCTTCTGGGTCTTAAGGGACTGGTTGTGAAGACACACGGCAGTGCCAGGGCGGTTGAAATCCGCCACGCTATTTTTCAGTGTGTTCAGTTCAGACAGCAGAAGATCAATGAGAAAATCGCTGCCCATATGGTGGAAGAGACACCAGAAAAAGCATGATCATCCATGCATTGCAGCAGACTCTTCGGCAAAGACCTGCCGGGGGTCTGCCAGCTAGTCAGAGGGAAGGAAGTTTATCATGGAAAAAAAGTTAAAAGCATTGGAGAACCGGATCGGTTATGAGTTCAGGAACAGGAACCTTCTGATCCTTGCACTGACACATAGTTCCTATGCAAACGAGAAGAAGCTTGGTAAGGCAGGCTGCAACGAGCGTCTGGAGTTTCTTGGAGATGCAGTTCTGGAGCTGATCAGCAGTGATTTTCTCTATAAGAAGTTCACCCAGATTCCAGAGGGCGAATTGACCAAGAAGAGAGCCAGCCTGGTTTGCGAACCCAGTCTTGCTTATTGTGCAAGAGATTTTGGACTGCCGCAGTATCTGCTCCTTGGAAAAGGTGAGGACATGACTGGTGGAAGAAACCGTGACTCTATTGTTTCCGATGCAACAGAGGCTCTGCTTGGAGCTATCTATCTGGACGGTGGTTTTGCTAGCGCAAAGGAGTTTGTTCTGAAATTCATTCTGAACGATCTTGAGAACAAACAGCTCTTTTATGATAGCAAGACCATCCTGCAGGAAATCGTACAGGAGAAGGGAACCCATCTTGTGGAGTACCATCTGATAAAAGAAGAAGGCCCGGATCACAATAAAAGCTTTACCGTGGATGTGCTTGTCAGCGGTCATGTGATGGGTACCGGAGTAGGACATACCAAGAAAGCTGCCGAGCAGGAAGCTGCTTACCAGGCTATCCGGAAGATGAGAAAATAATAACAAGGATTCGAATACATGTATTTAAAAAATATTGAAGTGCACGGGTTTAAGTCCTTTGCACAGAAAATCAATTTCGAATTTCATAATGGAATTACGGGAATCGTTGGCCCCAACGGCAGTGGGAAAAGCAACGTAGGTGATGCGGTCCGCTGGGTCCTTGGAGAACAGAGCGCCAAGCAGCTTCGAGGCGGAAACATGCAGGATGTTATTTTTTCCGGCACGGAGACCAGAAAGCCCCTTAGCTTTGCTTCTGTTGCCATTACTCTGGATAACAGCGATCACAAGCTTCCGGTTGATTTTAATGAGGTTACGGTTACCCGAAGACTTTACCGTTCCGGTGAAAGTGAATATCTTATTAATGGAAGTGCCTGTCGTCTGAAGGATATTAATGAGATGTTTTACGATACCGGTATTGGGAAAGAGGGCTATTCCATCATCGGGCAGGGACAGATCGATAAGATCTTAAGCGGTAAGCCGGAAGAGCGCCGTGAGCTTTTTGACGAAGCTGCCGGAATCGTAAAGTTTAAGCGAAGAAAGGCAACTACCATTAAGAAGCTGCAGGACGAACAGGGAAATCTGGTGCGTGTTACCGATATTTTAAGTGAGCTTACCAGACAATTGAGTCCTTTGGAGCGCCAGTCCGAGACAGCCAGAATTTATCTTGCCAAAAGAGACACTTTGCGGGAATTGGATGTGAACAGTTTTCTTCTGGAAAACGAGGAGACCAGCCGTGAATTAAAAGAGCTGGATACCAAGAATACCAGGGCCGCTGAGGAGCTGGAGGAGAATCAGAAGGCCTACGAGCAGACAAAAGTGGAATATGACCGTCTTGAAGAGGAACTGGAACAGTTGAATTCCCAGATGGATCAGCTGCGTGAAGAGACGCAGAATAAGGCAATCCGCAGGCAGCAGCTGGATGGCGAGACCAAGGTACTTCGGGAACAGATTTTGTCCGGAGTGCAGAGTGAAGAGCATTACAAGAGCCGTCTGCAGTCCATTGAGGCGGACCTGAAGGAACGCCAGGAGTCTCTGGAGAGTCAGGAGGCGGAGAAATCCCAGCTCCATGCAGCTCTTCTGGAAGCAAGGAAGCGCCAGGAGGCAGAAGAGGACCGGATTTCCAATATTCAGGCACAGATCGAAGAGTGCTCCCAGGCAGTGGAGAATGGCAAGAACGAGATTATCGAGCTTCTCAATACCCGTGCCACTACCAAGGGAAAAGCCCAGCGTTTCGATACCATGATGGAGCAGATCGATATCCGTAAAGCGGGAATCAGTCAGAGACAGCTTCATTTGAAAACAGAGGAAGCCCAGCAGCAGAGTGAGCTGGAGAGGGCAAAGGAGAAGTTTCAGGGAATTACCACACTTATCCAGGACATGAATGCAGAGTGTCAGCGCCTGGATAATGAAGTACATAAAATTACAGATGAATTAAAGAAACAGAACGGCCAGATGGAAATCGGCCAGAGTGCATATCACCGTGAGGCTTCCAGGCTGGAATCTTTGAAAAATATTACAGAGCGCTATGACGGATACGGAAACAGTATCCGCCGTGTAATGGAACAGAAGGACCGGGTACCGGGAATTAAGGGTGTTGTAGCGGATCTGATCCAGGTAAATAAGGAGTATGAGATCGCCATTGAGACGGCTCTTGGCGGAAGTATTCAGAACATTGTCACAGACAATGAACAGACTGCCAAGCATATGATCGAATTTCTGAAGAAAAACCGTTTCGGCCGTGCTACGTTCCTTCCACTTAACAGTATCAATACTAGAAGTGGTTTTACCCAGAGGGATGCGCTGCAGGAGCCGGGAGTGATCGGGCTTGCCAGTGAACTGGTAACTACAGGTCCGGAGTATGCCGGACTTGCTACTTATCTTCTGGGTCGTGTGCTTGTGGTGGATCACATTGACAATGCCATTGCCATTGCGCGAAAGTACCGGCACAGTCTTCGCATGGTAACTGTGGAGGGTGAATCCTTCAGTCCGGGCGGTTCTATGTCAGGTGGTTCTTTTAAGAATAACAGCAACCTTCTTGGCCGCCGCCGTGAGATCGAAGAACTGGAATCCAGTGTGAAGGCTCTTCGAAAAGACATGGATGACATGCAGACGGCTATTAATGATAATCGAAGCAAGCGCAATGTTATGCGTGACACCATTGCAGATCTGCAGGAAAAACTGCGTCAGCAGTATGTTGCCCAGAACACGGCGAAGATGAACATTAACCAGGTAGAAGCCAAAACAAAGGAAATCCAGGCTGGCTACGGAGAGATTCAGAGAGAGCAGATGGAAATCCGCCGTCAGATCGAGGAGGCAGAGGCTGATCACAGCAGGATTGCCGAAGAATTGAAGGCTTCTGAGCAGGATGAGAAAGAACTGGAGACTTTTATCCAGAATAAACAGGAAGAATTAGAGACCTGGAGGGCTTCTGAGCAGGAGGTTTCCAGGAAACTGGAGGCTCTTCGTCTGGAAGCAAGTACAGCCCAGCAGAAAGAAAGCTTCGCAGCAGAGACTCTGGGCCGTCTGACCCATGAGATGGAAGCTCTTCGCCAGGAGGAAGCAGATATTCATGAAACGCTGGAGCTTGGCGGCGAAGAGAATGAGAGAAAGCGCCAGTCTGTAGAGAACCTGGAGGCAGTGATCCGGACTTTGGAAGAGGATGAAACCAAGGCGAAGGCTCAGATGGAGAGCTGGCAGAGTGTGAAGGATGAAAAAAATGCCAGCCATAAGGCATTTTTTGAGAAGCGGGATCAGCTGTCCGGCAGGATTTCACTTCTGGACAAAGAGTGTTACCGTCTGAAAAGTCAGATCGAGAAGCTGGAAGAGCACAGGGAATCTCAGATTTCCTATATGTGGAATGAGTATGAGATCACCCCGAACAATGCCCTTCAGTACAAAAAAGAAGAGCTGAACGATCTGAAAGCCATGAAGAAAGAAATTGCCCAGGTGAAGGATGAAATCCGTAAGCTTGGTAACGTTAATGTAAATGCAATTGAGGAATATAAGGAGATTTCAGAGCGTCATGCTTTCCTTTCCGGACAGTATGAGGATCTGAAAACCGCAGAAGCGCAGCTGGAGAACATTATCCAGGAACTGGATGAGGGAATGCGTAAACAGTTTACGGAGAAATTCCAGGATATCCAGAGAGAGTTTGACAAGGCTTTCAAGGAATTGTTTGGAGGCGGTAAGGGCACTCTGGAGCTTGAGGAAGACGTGGATATTCTGGAAGCAGGAATTCGCATTATTTCCCAGCCGCCGGGCAAAAAGCTTCAGAATATGATGCAGCTTTCCGGTGGAGAGAAGGCACTTACTGCAATTGCTCTTTTGTTTGCAATCCAGAACCTGAAGCCGTCGCCATTCTGTCTTCTTGATGAGATCGAGGCGGCACTTGACGATTCGAATGTAGGTCGTTTCGCAGGCTATCTTCAGAAGTTGACGAAGAACACGCAATTCATTATAATAACACACAGGCGTGGTACTATGAATGCCGCAGACAGGCTTTATGGTATTACCATGCAGGAGAAAGGAGTCTCCACGCTGGTTTCCGTTGATCTTGTGGAAAACCAGCTTACGCAGTAAAAGGAGGAGAGGAAATGGCAGAGGAAAAGAAAGGCTTTTTTAAAAGACTTGTCAGTGGCCTGACAAAAACAAGAGACAACATCGTGGCAGGATTTGATTCTCTTTTCACCGGCTATTCAACAATAGATGATGATTTTTATGAGGAACTGGAAGAAATCCTGATCATGGGTGACATTGGAATCAATGCTACCACAGCCATTCTGGACAAATTAAAAGACCAGGTGGAAATCCGAAATATCAGGGATCCCAAGGAGTGCAAGCAGCTTCTTATTGATACCATCAAGGAGCAGATGACGGTAGACAGCACAGAGTACGAGTTTGAAAACCGTAAATCCGTTATTCTTGTGATTGGTGTCAATGGTGTTGGAAAAACAACTTCCGTTGGAAAACTTGCCGGCAAGCTGAAGGACCAGGGCAAAAAGGTTATTCTTGGTGCTGCGGACACTTTCCGTGCAGCAGCAGGGGAACAGCTGACCCAGTGGGCGAACCGGGCAGGAGTGGAGATCATTGGCGGCCAGGATGGAGCAGACCCGGCATCAGTTGTCTATGATGCAGTGGCAGCAGCCAAGGCCCGCAATGCAGACGTTCTGATCTGTGATACCGCAGGAAGACTTCATAATAAGAAGAATCTTATGGAAGAGCTTCGCAAGATTTACCGCATTCTGGAGAAGGAATATCCGGAAGCGTATCTGGAAACTCTGGTGGTTCTGGATGGAACGACAGGACAGAACGCACTTGTGCAGGCAAGACAGTTTGCAGAGGTGGCAAATGTAACCGGTATCATTCTTACCAAGCTTGATGGTACAGCCAAGGGTGGTATTGCGGTGGCAATCCAGTCTGAGCTTGATATCCCGGTGAAATATATCGGCGTTGGTGAGAGCATTGACGATTTACAGAAATTCGATGCAAATTCTTTTGTGGATGCGTTGTTTGATATTCGTCCGGATGAAAACTAACCCCACAGACTACAGGAGGAAAAATAAAAATGCTTACATTAGAGAGTTTTGAAGAAGCGGCAGAAATAGTTAAGCAGGTAACCCAGGAGACCAAGCTGGTGAAGAGCAGTTATTTCTCTGAACTCACTGGAAACAAGGTTTTCTTCAAACCAGAGAACATGCAGAGAACAGGTGCGTATAAGGTGCGTGGAGCTTATTATAAGATCAGTACTCTTTCCGATGAAGAGAGGGGCAAAGGCCTGATCACAGCTTCCGCTGGAAACCATGCACAGGGTGTGGCATATGCAGCACACAAATACGGTGTGAAGGCCGTGATCGTAATGCCGACCACTACACCGCTTATTAAAGTAGAGCGTACAAAAGGTTATGGCGCAGAGGTTATTCTTCATGGTGATGTTTACGATGAGGCCTGTGCTTATGCGCTGGAGCTTGCTGAAGAAAAGGGCTATACCTTTATTCATCCTTTTGACGATCCTGCAGTTGCTACCGGACAGGGAACCATTGCCATGGAGATCATTCAGGAGCTTCCTCTTGTAGATTATATTCTGGTGCCAATCGGTGGAGGCGGACTTGCAACAGGTGTATCCACACTTGCCAAGCTTCTTAATCCTCATATTAAAGTAATTGGTGTAGAGCCGGCAGGTGCAGCCTGCATGAAGGCTTCTCTTGAGAAAGGGGAGGTTGTTACACTGCCCCATGTAAACACCATTGCAGATGGTACTGCAGTTCAGACTCCGGGCTCTCATATTTTCCCATATATCCAGGAGAATCTGGATGAAATCATCACGGTTGAGGATGATGAGCTGATCGTTGCTTTCCTGGATATGGTAGAGAATCACAAGATGATTGTTGAGAATTCAGGACTTCTGACAGTGGCTGCACTTCGTCATCTTGATTTCAAGAATAAAAAGGTTGTGTCCATTTTAAGTGGTGGAAATATGGATGTGATTACCATGTCTTCTGTAGTACAGCATGGTCTGATCCAGCGAGACAGAATCTTTACAGTGTCTGTTCTTATCCCGGATAAGCCTGGTGAACTGGTACGTGTGGCTTCTATTATTGCAGAGAATCAGGGAAATGTTATCAAGCTGGATCATAATCAGTTTGTAAGCACAAACCGTAATGCAGCTGTAGAACTGAAGATCACTCTGGAGGCATTTGGTACAGATCATAAGAATCAGATCGTGAAAGCACTGGAGACTGCCGGATGCAGACCGAAAGTAATTCGCGCAAGTCTGTAATTGAAAAACAGAAGCATTTCCCTACCTTGCAGTTAATAACTGAAGCAACATCACAAATGGTATGAATAAAGTTAGTTACTGTTCACTCCGCTCACAGTAACACGCTTCGCGATGCACAGAAATCATGCTTTGCATGATTTCGCGCCGCAACTCTCGGGTTTTCTGTGAACTTTGTTCACAAAAAACACCTCGCGGAATGTTACCAGTGAACAGTAACTAAAGTTAGTCTATGTGCTTTGGGCGTTTTGTATATTCATGTAAAAAATGGGGAGTGTTTGCTGAATTGATTATAAATAAATACAACTGTGTTGGTTTTACAAAAGGGCCGGCATGGCGGTGAATATAAGGAGTAGCAAACTATGAAAAAAGTAATTTTAACAGGAGACCGCCCTACAGGACGTCTTCATGTGGGACATTATGTGGGCTCTTTATCTGAGCGTGTAAAGCTTCAGAATTCCGGAAATTATGACGAGATTTATATTATGATCGCGGATGCCCAGGCGCTTACTGATAACGCGGAGCACCCGGAGAAGGTTCGTCAGAATATTATCCAGGTAGCACTTGATTATCTGGCTTGCGGGATTGATCCGGACAAATCCACAATTTTCATCCAGTCCATGGTTCCGGAGCTTACAGAGCTTACTTTCTATTATATGAATCTGGTTACAGTGGCCCGTGTTCAGCGTAACCCTACTGTGAAAGCTGAGATCCAGATGCGTAATTTCGAAGCCAGCATTCCGGTTGGATTTTTCTGCTATCCTATCAGCCAGGCAGCTGATATTACAGCATTCCGCGCAACAGCAGTTCCGGTTGGAGAGGATCAGCTTCCTATGCTGGAGCAGTGCAAAGAGATCGTACACAAGTTTAACACAGTATATGGTGAGACGCTTACAGAGCCGGAGATCGTACTTCCTTCCAACAAGGCGTGCCTGCGTCTGCCAGGTATTGACGGTAAGGCAAAAATGAGTAAATCTCTTGGAAACTGCATTTATCTTTCCGATGAGGCAGATGAGGTTAAGAAGAAGGTTATGTCCATGTTCACGGATCCGAATCATCTTCGTGTTCAGGATCCGGGAAATGTTGATGGCAATCCGGTATTTATTTATCTGGATGCTTTCTGCAAACCAGAATACTTCCCGGAATTTCTTCCGGATTATCAGAACCTGGACGAGCTGAAAGACCATTATAAGAGAGGCGGACTTGGAGATGTTAAGGTTAAGAAGTTCCTGAACAACGTTCTCCAGGCTGAGCTTGGCCCGATCCGCGAGCGCCGTAAAATGTGGGAGCAGCGCATTCCGGATGTCTATGATATTTTAAGAGAGGGCAGTAAGGTGGCTGAGGCAAAGGCAGCTGAGACTCTGAGGGATGTAAAGGCTTCTATGAAAATTAATTATTTTGATGATGATAGTTTGATTCAGTAAAATATGTGGATTTTAAGTTGACATTTCGTTGGTTATGGCATATGCTAATAGTAGCTAAGGAATGCGGTGAAATTCCATGCGACGAAACGAAAGCCCTCAGAGTTGCAGCTCTGAGGGCTTTCTTGCTCGTTACGGTGAGCTAATCCGTTTAGGCTGTTGCTGCCTATTGTTTACCGTCCAGCCATTTGCATATGTAGTAGCTAACTACACTTGCTAAAACGGAAACAAGAAATGCGGTGAAAATTTCTTCCATGTGATTCACCTCCTTTCTGCTGGAGGCTCGGCAGCTTTTATAGTATAGCATAAGGGCGGACAATTAGAAATAGCGTATAATAAATTTGGACATATAAATAGTATATACAATGTAAAGAAAAAACACTTGACACACACCACAAAATACGGTATGATACCCAAGGTGATAACGAATGGAAAAGTTTGTAGAACGTACTTTGCTCTATGATTTTTACGGAGAGCTTCTTACGAAGAGACAGCAGCAGATCTACGAGAGTGTAGTTCTGGAGGATTATTCTTTAAGTGAGGTTGCAGAGGAACTGAATATCAGCCGTCAGGGCGTACATGATATGATCAGACGCTGTGACAAGGCACTGGAAGGATATGAAGAGAAGCTGCATCTGGTGGAGAAGTTTGTGAATATCCGGGGACAGGTACAGAAGATACATGAGCTTGCATCCGGATATCACGCTGATGATATTGAGGCAATATCCAATGTGATTTTAGAGGAGTTATAATTCATGGCATTTGAAAGCTTAACAGATAAACTTCAGAATGTATTCAAGAAGCTGAGAAGCAAAGGCCGTCTGACCGAAGAGGATGTTAAGATTGCTCTTAAAGAAGTTAAGATGGCACTCCTTGAAGCGGACGTTAACTTCAGAGTCGTGAAACAGTTCACGAAATCTGTACAGGAACGTGCAGTTGGACAGGACGTTATGAACGGACTGAACCCAGGCCAGATGGTCATCAAGATTGTAAATGAAGAGCTGGTTAATCTTATGGGAAGTGAGACTACAGAGCTTCCGATCAAGCCTGGCAATGATCTGACTGTCATTATGATGGCAGGTCTTCAGGGAGCTGGTAAGACCACTACAGCAGCCAAGCTTGCAGGTAAGATCAAGTCTAAAGGTAAGAGACCTCTTCTGGTAGCCTGTGACGTTTACAGACCCGCAGCGATCACTCAGCTGCAGGTAAACGGTGAGAAACAAGGCGTGGAAGTCTTTACCATGGGTGATAAACAGAGCCCGGTAGACATAGCCAAGGCGGCTGTTGCACATGCCAAGGCGAATCAGCAGAATGTAGTGATCATTGATACAGCAGGTCGTCTTCATGTCGATGAGGATATGATGCAGGAGCTTGCTGATATTAAGTCTAATATTGAGGTAGATGCTACAGTCCTTGTAGTAGATGCCATGACCGGACAGGATGCAGTCAATGTAGCCCAGACTTTTGCAGAGAAGGTTGGAATCGATGGAGTGATCCTGACCAAGATGGATGGTGATACCCGTGGTGGTGCAGCTCTTTCCATCAAGTCCGTAACTGGCAAGCCAATCCTGTATGTAGGTATGGGAGAGAAGTTATCCGATCTGGAACAGTTCTATCCGGAGAGAATGGCATCCCGTATCCTTGGTATGGGAGATGTAATGAGCCTGATCGAAAAGGCAGAAGCAGCCGTAGATCAGGAAGCAGCCCAGGAGATGTCCAAGAAGCTGAAGAAGATGGATTTTGATTTCAATGACTATCTTACCAGCCTTGAACAGATGAATAAGATGGGCGGAATCTCCAGTATCCTGAACATGCTCCCTGGTGTGGGAAGCAAGATGAAAGATGTGGAGAGCATGATCGATGAGAAAGCAATGGACAGAACCAAGTCCATTATTCTTTCCATGACCCCACAGGAGCGTTCCAATCCAGGAATCCTGAACCTTTCCCGTAAGAACAGGATTGCCAGAGGCGCAGGTGTGGATGTTGCAGAAGTCAATCGCCTTGTGAAGCAGTTTGAGCAGAGCAAGAAGATGATGAAGCAGATGCCGGGTCTCATGGGCGGCGGCAAAATGGGTGGTAAAAGAGGCGGCTTTAAGCTCCCTTTTTAACATAAAATAATTAAATTAACTAATAAAGAGAAAGTAAATTGGAGGAAAATTAAAATGGCAGTTAAGATCAGATTAAGAAGAATGGGACAGAAGAAAGCACCTTACTATAGAATCGTTGTTGCAGATTCCCGCAGCAAACGTGACGGAAGATGTATCGAAGAGATCGGAACATATGATCCGAACCAGGAGCCAAGCGTATGCAAGGTTGACGAAGAAGCAGCTAAGAAATGGCTTGCAAACGGTGCTCAGCCTACAGAAGTTGTTGCTAAGATCCTTAAACAGGCCGGAATCGAGAAATAATTTAAGGAGTATCTTAGAGGTTGCCAGAATGGTTCAGACTGCACAGTATTTCCTGTGAAAGTCGTGAACTGTAATCGGCAATTTTCAGGGGGTATTTCTGTGACGTCCAGATGAGGGCATTTTTTGAATATGCTCCGGGGCGGGATCAGGGAGGTGTGTAATGAAAGAATTAGTAGAAGTAATTGCAAAATCTCTTGTTGAAAATCCGGACGAAGTAGTCGTTACCGAAACAGAAAAGGATGACGCTGTTGTTATCGAACTGAAGGTAGGACCATCTGATATGGGTAAGGTGATCGGACGTCAGGGCAGAATCGCCAAGGCCATCCGTACCGTAGTAAAAGCGGCTTCTTCCAAAAGCAGCAAAAAAGTGATTGTAGATATTCTGCAATGATAAGCAAGATATATGGATGCAGGAGCTGTGGAGACATGGCTCCTGTTTTTACTTATGAAAGTCCTGGACGGCAGACATATTCGTTTTTTGTAGAGGAGTTTTGAATGGAAGATTTATTAAAGGTTGGAGTAATTACCACCACTCATGGCGTGCGGGGAGAAGTAAAAGTATTCCCTACCACAGATCCGGAGCGTTTCCTGGATCTTGAATACGTGATTCTGGATGCCGGCAGAGAGATGAAAAAGCTGGAAATCCGTAACGTGAAATTTTTTAAGAATCTTGTGATCCTGAAATTTAATGGGATTGATAATATAAATGATATTGAAATGTACAAAGGCAGAGACCTGTGGGTTCCCAGAGAAGAAGCCCAGGAACTGGATGAAGATGAATATTACATCGGCGACCTGATTGGCATGGAAGTGGTTCTGGAGGGCAACACCCATTTCGGAACCCTGAAAGATGTTATGGAGACAGGAGCCAATGATGTTTACGTAGTAGAGCTTCCAGATCATCAGGAAGTACTTCTCCCGGCAATCAAGGAATGCATCCTTGACGTTGATCTGGAAGAGAATGTGATGACGGTACATTTGATGAAAGGACTTTTATAAATGAATTTCCATGTTTTGACCCTTTTTCCGGAAATGATCCGGAATGGAATGAACACCAGCATTACAGGGCGTGCTATTAATGCAGGAATCCTTTCTGTGGAGGCCATAAATATCCGCGACTATGCTTTTAACAAGCACCAGAAAGTAGATGATTATACTTACGGCGGCGGTGCTGGAATGCTGATGCAGGCAGAACCGGTTTACCTGGCTTATGAAGCGATTGCCGAGAAAGCCGGGAAGCGCCCCCGTGTGGTTTATCTCACCCCGCAGGGACAGGTGTTTAATCAGCAGATGGCAAGAGACATGGCGAAAGAGGAAGACCTGGTTTTCCTTTGCGGTCACTATGAGGGGATTGACGAGCGTGTTCTGGAGGAAATTGTGACGGATTATGTGTCTATCGGAGATTATGTGCTTACAGGCGGCGAGCTTCCGGCCATGGTTATGATGGATTCTATTTCCCGCATGGTTCCAGGCGTGCTCAGCAATCAGGAGTCTGGCGAGACCGAGTCCTTTGCAGGAAATCTTCTGGAATATCCCCAGTACAGCCGCCCGGAAGAGTGGCATGGTAAAAAGGTTCCGGAGGTTCTTATGTCCGGTCATCATGCAAATATAGAGAAGTGGCGCAGAGAGCAGTCTATCATTCGTACAGCCAGAAGGCGCCCGGATCTGCTGAAAAAGGCAGATCTCACCAACAAAGAATGGAATTTTGTGCGGCAGCTGAAAAAGCAGTGGAAAGAGGAGGAATCCAAAGATGAGAACATCTGATTTTTACTATGAGCTCCCTCAGGAGCTGATCGCCCAGGATCCGCTGGAGGACAGAAGTTCTTCCAGACTTATGCATCTTTCTATGGCAGATGGCAGTATTGAGCATCGCCATTTCAGGGATATACTGGACTATCTGAATGAAGGTGATACTTTGGTTATCAATGATACCAAGGTTATTCCGGCAAGACTTTACGGTCACAAGGAAGAGACTGGCGCAGTGATCGAGATCCTTCTTCTGAAAAGAAGAGAGAACGATATCTGGGAATGCCTGGTAAAACCAGGTAAAAAGGCACGCCCAGGTGCTAAGATCACTTTTGGAGATGGTATCTTAAAGGGAGAGATTATTGACGTGGTGGACGAGGGGAATCGTCTGATCCAGTTCCATTATGAGGGTATTTTCGAAGAGATTCTGGATCAGCTGGGAGAGATGCCGCTGCCTCCATATATCACTCATAAATTAAAGGATAAGAATCGCTACCAGACTGTTTATGCAAAGAATGAAGGTTCTGCAGCAGCGCCTACAGCAGGTCTGCATTTTACAAAGGAACTTCTGGAGCAGGTGAAAGCCAAAGGGGTAAATATTGCCCATGTAACTCTTCACGTAGGTCTTGGCACATTCCGTCCGGTTAAGGTAGATGATGTGGAGCAGCATCACATGCATTCTGAATTCTACATTGTGGAAGAAGACCAGGCGAAGCTGATCAACGATACCAGGAAAAATGGCGGCCGTGTGATCGCAGTTGGAACTACCAGCTGCCGTACACTGGAATCTGCAACTGGCGCTGATGGTGTTCTGAAGTCTGGAAGCGGCTGGACAGAGATTTTTATTTATCCAGGCTATAAATTTAAGATGATCGACGGTCTGATCACCAACTTCCATCTGCCGGAATCCACACTGGTTATGCTGGTATCTGCACTGGCTGGAAAAGAGAATATTCTGCATGCCTATGAGGTGGCAGTGCAGGAGAAGTATCGGTTCTTTTCATTTGGGGATGCGATGCTGATATTATAATCAAAAAATACCCCCCGGAGCTTTCGCTCTGGGGGGCTGAATAACATATTTTCTTCTATCCGATCCAGGAGCTTCTTTCCTGGATTTTTTCCATAATTCTGGTCTTTTCATCCCCTTCAGCAGGCGTTGGCTGGTAATTGTTATAGCCGTAAGCGGAGGAGATGGAACATGGGATGATATTTGTTACATTATCTGCTTTTACGCCGTCATTTGAGATGGTAAAGGTCTGCTGGAAAATCATACTGTCCATGTCACTTGGGGCGCTGTTTCCGCCGAAGCAGAAGTTTCCAAGGCTGTATACAATATTTTTTCCTTTATATTCTTCAATTCCCTGAAGTACATGAGGATGATGTCCGCACACCAGGTCAGCGCCAAGGTCAATGGCAAGATGTCCAAGTGTGGTCTGATTGGAGTCTGGAACGGTTTCTTTTTCGTTTCCCCAGTGAAAGATAACGATGATCAGCTCTGCACCATCTTCTTTTACCTTGGCAATGTTGTCTTTCAGCTGCTGTTCACGCTCAAGATGATCGTATAACTCATAGATTCCCACAAGACCTACTTTTACCCCTTTTATATCCATTACGGCCGTCTCATCATAGCCAAAATGAACAATTCCCTGGGCATCCAGGGCGTCCATGGTATCCTGAAAGCTCTGCTCGCCGTAATCATGGCTGTGGTTGTTGGCTGTGTTTACTGCTTCCACAGAACTGCTGGAGTAAATTCCTGCAAAAGACGCAGGGGCTTTGAATGCGAAGGTTTTATCCTCGCGGCTGCTGCTGTCTGTGAAGGTCCCTTCATTGTTGGCGATGGTCAGGTCATCTGCTTCAAAAATGCTCTTTACATTCTGTAAAAAGTATTCTTTTCCATAATTTTCAAAATATGCATTCAGGCTGGTACTGTAATCGAAGGCTTCATCTGTGCCAAGGGTACAGTCGCCCACAACGTTTATAGTAAGGGTGACTGGGGTGTCGTGCTTCGATTTTGTTGAAACAGTATCGCTGCTTTCGGAATCAGAAGATGAATCTGAGCTGTCGCTGGAAGATTCGGCAGTCTGCTTAGTTCCATCGGCAAATGAAGAATCGTTCTTTTCATTGTCAGAAGAAAGAGCAGAACCAGTTGTCTTTTCGTCGGTTGCGTTGTTTACATTCGAAGAGTTTACACTCTTTGCCTTTCCTGCACATCCCCGGACGATCAGGATCAGTACCACCAGCAGCAGGACACCACCCGCGGCCATACAGATCTGTCGGATCTTTTTCTGGCGCTGGCGGTAATATTTGGATTTTTTGTATAAATTCTTTTTCTTTTGCATACGTCTATCCTCATATGGCTTTTTGTATATGATGTCGCCGACAGGCGATGTGTTTGTTCCGTATAAACATTGAGGCAAAAATCCATAGGTCATGTTTTGAGTGAATAGCCCTGTGAACTTTTGCCTTTGATTTACATTACAATAATATTTATCTGAAGAACTTGTCGTAATAACCCATTACGAAAATCAACAGTACAATAAGCGGCAGTACATAGGTAAGATATGGACGTGCCCACTTCGGAAATTTAATGCCGTTTCCTGTATCCGCTTCTTTGATGAAATTGTCCCATCCCCATCCGTAGCGGGTTACGCAGAACAGCAGGTAAACAAGGCTTCCAAGCGGAAGCAGGTTATTGGAGATAATGAAGTCCTCCAGATCCTGGATGGTGCTTCCTGCACCCAGTGGCTGAAATCCGCTCCATACGTTGAAACCAAGTACGCATGGCATGGATAAAACAAAGATTGCAATTCCGTTTACCAGAACTGCCTTCTTACGGCTCCAGCCCCACAGATCCATGGCAAAGCTTAAGATATTCTCAAATACTGCAATGATGGTGGAGAGAGCTGCGAATGTCATAAAGATAAAGAACAGTGCGCCCCAGAAACGGCCGCCCATCATCTGGTTAAACATGTTCGGCAGTGTTACGAACACAAGTCCAACACCCTGTGTAGGGCTTACATTGTAAGCAAAGCATGCCGGGAAAATAATAAGTCCGGCCATTAGTGCCACGAAAGTATCCAGAATACCAATCTGGATGGATTCGCCCATAAGGCTGCGGTCTTTGTCAATATAACTTCCAAAGATTGCCATTGCGCCGATCCCAAGGCTCAAGGTGAAGAATGCCTGTCCCATAGCGGCATAAATACCGGAAAGCAGTCCGTTCTCTTTCAGACGGCCAAAATCCGGGAGAAGATAGAACTTAATACCCTCGATGGCACCTGGAAGCGTACAGCTCTTAACGCAAAGAACTACCATAATAGTAAGAAGACATACCATCATAACCTTTGTGATACGTTCAACACCTTTCTGCAGTCCCATGCAGCAGGTACCAAAACCGAATGCAGTTACGATTACCATCCAGAAGGTCATTTCTCCAGGATTGGAGAGCATGGTGTTAAATACGTTTCCTACCGCTTCTGTATCAAGACCTGTGAAGGTGCCGCTTGCTATTTTAAAGAAGTAAGCCAGCATCCAGCCGCCTACAGTGGTGTAAAACATCATCAGCATATAGTTGCCAAGCATGGCTCCATAGCTGTAAATGTGCCATTTGGTGCCCTTTGGCTCAAGGAGATGGAAGCTTCTGGCAGCGGACTTGCGGCTTGCGCGTCCGACAGCAAATTCCATAACCATAATAGGCAGTCCAAGAATTACAAGGAACAGAAGATAGATCAGTACAAATGCTGCGCCTCCGTACTGTCCTGTTATATAAGGGAAGCGCCATACATTGCCGATTCCAATGGCGCAGCCGGCTGAAATGAGAATAAATCCAAGCCGGGATGAAAACTTTTCACGTTCTTTCATGTTGATTTCCTTCCTTTTTTCTATGTATGAATTCTGTGAAAAAGTATGGGACAAAAGTCTTTTTTACAGAAGAGCACACCTTTTAACAGTATAAGAATAAAATGAGTTTTCGTCAATAAATATCTTGAAAAAGAAGGGGGAAATGCTAAAATATATAGGATAATACTTGAAGTGTATTTGAGGGTCAGCTGTTTCGCGCCTATGGCGCTCCCACAGCTGCCGACCGCATTCGTAATCAGGGCCATCGCCTGGCCCATTCGATATTCAGGAATTCGCTCGTGCAAGCATGGTTCATTCTTGGCTGCTGTACGAGACTTTCATAATAAATAAGAAGGGAAAATGACATGTTATATATAGGAAATCATACTTCATCATCCAAAGGCTACGCAGCCATGGGACGCCAGATTGTGAAAAATGGCGGCAACACGTTTGCATTTTTTACCAGAAATCCAAGAGGAGGGAATGCCAAGGCTATTGATCCGGCGGACGTGGCAAAATTTTTGGAGATTGCAAAGGAGCATGAGTTTGGGAAAATTGTAGCCCATGCGCCTTATACCTTAAATGCCTGCGCGGCCAAAGAAAATCTGCGGGATTTTGCCCGGGAGACCTTTGCAGACGATCTGAAACGTATGGAAGCCACACCTGGAAACTACTACAATTTCCATCCTGGCAGCCATGTAGGACAAGGAATAGAAGTTGGAATCCAAAAGATTGCAGAAGTTCTGAATGCTGTCCTTACCGAAGATCAGACCACCACAGTCCTTCTGGAAACCATGTCCGGAAAAGGTTCAGAGGTGGGAAGCCACTTCGAGGAGCTTCGTGCCATCATGGACCTTGTAGAAAAACGCGATAAACTTGGAATCTGCCTGGATACCTGCCATGTGTGGGATGGTGGCTACGATATTGTAAACGACCTGGACGGTGTCTTAACTGAATTCGACCGCATCATCGGTCTCGACCACTTAAAAGCCATCCACCTGAACGACAGCCTCAACCCTCTTGGCAGTCACAAAGACCGCCACGCCAGAATCGGGGAAGGCCAGATTGGTCTTGATGCCCTTGTCCGTGTCATCCGGCACCCGGCATTGGAGGGTAAGCCTTTTATTCTGGAAACGCCTAATGATGATGAGGGTTGGACAAGAGAAATTGCACTTCTTAGGGAAAGATATTCAGAATAAATTGCTATTTAGTTGATTAAAAGTTCTTCAATGCGGACGCATTTGGACAATGTGTATTACTCACTCGCCGGCGCAACGCTACAGCGAACTAACTGCTAACTGCGACTAATGCGTTCGGGAGAGCCCTCACGCATAAGTCTCCGTAAGCGCTGGATTTCGCTTACGCTAAGAGCGCGCCTGAAATGGCTCGCTGGAGTAATACACATTGCCCAAATGCTGTGTGTCGGCTGAAACTGATGCTGTTTAGGAACTTTTAACAAGGAGGTGGTGGGAGTGATTGGTTTCCCGATACTTTCTTGGCAATGATAGATTAGGTAAAACTAATAAAGCTGCGAAGTATCAACCATCTAAATGGGATATCGAAGGCACATAAAATAATATGTCAAGTTTTTTACTTGCAAAACAGCCCTAAAAATGTGCAAATACTTCATCGAAATTGTAAAAGCCGCTAATTTCGGCAAAATCCTTATAAACTTTCGTTTGTGATACAGTATAGGGAAACCAGTCACTCCCCCTCTCCACCTGTTGAAAGTTCCTACGTACAAATAAGTCCCAGCCAGTACACAGTATTCGGGCAATGGTGATTGCTCTAGCGAGCCATTTCAGGCGCGGTTTTAGCGTAGGCGAAATCCACTGCTTACGGAGACTTAATCGTGAAGGCTCTCCTGAACGATTTAGTCGCAGTTAGCAGTTAGTTCGCTGGAGCGTTGCGCCGGCGAGTGAGCAATCACCATTGTCCGAATGCGTCCGCCTTGAACAACTTTCAACACACTAAATAGCAAAACGGTGTTTCAATACCTATGCATTGAAACACCGTATTTTCTATAGTGATTTATGAATTATGAAAGAACCTCGTTCTTCAGCTCATCTCCATTGATATAAGCCTGCGCATTCTCCATAGTTGTCTCTGCAATGTTAGTGAGCGCTTCTTCTGTAAAGAATCCCTGATGGGAGGTCATGGTTACGTTCGGGAAGGAGAGAAGTCTCTGGATCAGGGAAGTCTGCATGATGCTCTCAGACAGATCTTCGAATACATAATCAGATTCCTCCTCATAAACATCCAGTCCAACCGCAAAGAACTTATGGTCGCGGATACCGGAAATCAGATCCTCCGTCTTGATAAGACCGCCACGGGAAGTGTTTACAAGGATAACTCCATCCTTCATCTGGGCAATTGTCTTTTCGTTGATAATATGCTTCGTCTCATCTGTAAGCGGGCAGTGCAGGCTGATCAGATCACTGGTAGCCAGCAACTCATCAAGAGAAACGTATTCCAGGAAGTCAAGATTCTTGTTTGGGAAAAGATCATATGCAATGACCCGCATTCCAAATCCCTTGCAGATTCTTGCCATAGCCTGACCAATTTTACCAGTACCGATAATACCGGCTGTTTTCTTGTAAAGGTTCACGCCCATAAGACCGCTTAAAGTAAAGTTGTTCTCACGGCATTTGATATAGGCCTTGTGAGTGTGACGGTTAGCTGTAAGAGCCAGCGCCATTGCGTGCTCTGCAACAGCCTCCGGAGAATACCCTGGAACACGCAGAACTTTTATGCCATATTTGTGAGCTGTCTTAAGATCCACATTATTGTAACCAGCGCAGCGCATAAGGATTAGTTTTACACCCTGCTGATGTAATTCTTCAATAACAGGAGCGCCAAGGTCTGCATTTACAAAAGCACAGATGGCTTCATAACCGTTTGCAAGAGAAGCGGTCTCCTCGTGGATATTTGCTTCAATAAATTTAATCTTAATATCTGGAAATTCAGGTAAAAGTTTTTCAAAAAACTGCTCGTCATAATTTTTGGTTCCGTAAAATAAAATTTTCATTATTTCTGGCTCCTTTCTTGTGGCAGCCGCTCTTTTGTCTGGGCTGTTCACCTTCGCTTTGTTTGTTTTAGTGTTCCTCAACTTACAGTGGGATTATACGTTATTTTTTTGAAGAAAAAAAGAGGAAAACGGAAAGTTTTTTAACTTCGTCGAAATCGTTAAAAGAATATCAATATAGAAATGAGATTAAAACGAATTTTAAAATTGCACAGAAATTAATACATGGCAAAATGTGCAATATGTATATTTTAAAAGAAAATATAAGCATATAATCTGGCAAAATATGACAGTTACACTAAACTAACATTGACTATTATTTAACATAAAATAAGAGGAATACACATCTAAAAAGGCAAAAAAACAGGAACCTAAATGGAAAAATGGTCACTTCTCACTCCGTTCACAGTAACGAAAATTGTTCTCATTTAAGTTCCTGCGGTTCAGATTATTCTCCTAACCGATACAGATCCTCATAAAATTCCGGATAAGAAATCTTCACACAATCTCCACCCTTAATAGATAGCGGTCCATCACAGAGCAGTCCTGCAACAGCGAAAGACATAGCCACTCTGTGGTCCAGATAAGAATCAATCTCTGCGCCGTGAAGCGGTTTGCCGCCATGTATGATCATTCCGTCATCTGTAGGCGTAATATCCGCACCCATGCGGGAAAGGTTCTCGGCCATAACCAGAATACGATCAGATTCTTTTACCTTAAGTTCTTTTGCATCCTTGATCACGGTGGTTCCCTCTGCGAAAGCGGCCATAACTGCAATCATCGGAATCTCGTCGATAAGAGTCGGAATGATTTCTCCGCCTACTGTTGTACCGTGAAGAGAACTGGTGCGAACAAGAAGATCAGCGGTAGGCTCTCCTTCCATATTTACATTTAAGAGCGTAATGTCAGCCCCCATATCTTTGCACACACGAAGCAGTCCGTCTCTTGTGGGATTGATTCCCACATTCTTCAGAAGAATCTCACTGCCTGGCACCAGAAGTCCGGCAGCGATGAAATAAGCGGCAGAAGAAATATCCCCAGGTACTGTAATTTCTCTGGCAAAAAGAGATGGTTCCGGAGCAATGGAAGCGGTAGTTCCCTCAGAAGTTACCTGAGCTCCAAAGTAGTTTAACATGATTTCTGTATGGTTCCTGGAAAGAACCGGTTCGGTGACGCTGGTAATTCCGTCAGAATACATTCCCGCCAGAAGTACACAGGATTTTACCTGAGCAGAGGCAACTGGTGAATCATAGTGAATGGCCTTCAGAGGATGACCTGCAATCCGAAGGGGAACACAGTTATTTCCCTTTATGCTTGCAATATCAGCGCCCATGGAAAGGAGAGGCGTCATGATCCGTTTCATGGGACGGCTCTGGATAGAGTCATCGCCGGTAAGCTCCGATACAAAATTTTGTCCTGCAAGAATACCGGAAATCAGGCGGGTAGTTGTGCCACTGTTTCCAACATCCAGAATATCAACAGGGGCAGATAATCCGTGGAGTCCTTTTCCATGAACCAGGATTTCTCCGCTGTTATTCTCAATATCAATGCCCATTTTGCGGAAACAGGAGATGGTGGAAAGGCAGTCAGCTCCTTCCAGAAAATGGGTGATCTTTGTGGTTCCTTTGGCAAGGGAACCGAACATGACGGCACGGTGGGAGATGGATTTGTCGCCTGGGACTGTAAGTTCTCCGTGGAGATTTGTAAGTTTTTTTATTTCCATAATAATCGTTCCTTAAATATAAAGTTTCATACAGCAAAAACAGGTATCGACTATATTACTTATAAAGAATTAGACGAGTCAATATGGCGTTTACTTCATATTTGCTGTATTGATACAGAGTTTGTCTGAAAAACTAATTGTAATGTATCCAATAAACAACTGTCGGTACGCAGGTTATCGCTCATAAACAATATAATTGCGCTTTTTCAAAAGTGCAATGGCCTTTTCCATAGCGTCTTCTTCATAAAATTCGATTTTCAGAACACCCTGCTCAAATTCACGGTTGTGGATAATTCCGATGTTCTTAATGCTGATCTTATCCATGGCAAGGATGGTGGCAATGGTAGCGATTCCGCCGGCCTCATCTGCAATATCCAGATAAAGCACATAAGCCTTGCGGATAGGACCATTATCCACAACATCAATGGAATCACGGTAATCCCTGGAGCTTGCAAACATCTGATAAATAGCATCTGCCTCCTTCCCATCTGTAGCACAGTTGTCTACAGAACAGCGGATCTGGATCAGCATGCGGATATAGTCGTCCAGAACATTGGAAATGTTCTCATGGTTTTCCATGCAGATCTGCTGCCACATAACGGGAGAGGAGGAGGCAATCCTCGTAATATCGCGGAAACCGCCTGCTGCGATGGTCTTCATATATTCGGCATCGTTGTCCAGAGTTTTTACCAGATTTACAAGGGCAGAAGCAATAATATGGGGCAGATGGCTTACACCTGCTGTAATAAAATCATGCTCTTCAGCTGTAAGCACCATAGGGATAGCACCAAGAGAACTGATCAGTTCTGTAAAATCTGAAATATATTCCAGTCCCACTTCTCCGCCCGGGGTAAGAATATAGTATGCATTTTCCAGAATGCGCTCGTTGGAATGGTCGAAACCGGTTTTCTCAGAACCGGCCATAGGGTGACCGCCGATAAAGCAGTCTGTCATTCCCAGCTCATCCACTTTCTGATGGATGATTCCCTTTACACTTCCCACATCTGTGATAATGCAGCCTGGCTGGCGGATCTCTTTCAGATATGCAAGGCACTCCAGGTTGATCTCTACCGGAGCACATAAAAATACATAATCACAGGATCCAAAGCGTGGATCCTTCATTTCCTCACAGACACCATCTATAATGCCGGTGCTGATGGCAGAGGCAAGTGCTTCCTTACTGCGGTTATAGGCCAGAATGTGGTAATCCGGATGGTACTTCCGGATGGCCTTGGCGATAGAGCCGCCGATCAGACCGAGACCGATAAAACCGATTGTCTTCATAATATAATGTCGTTTCCTTTCCTTCGTTAAAGTGAAAAATTATCTTATGATATTGTACGAGATTCCTCGCAAATTGTCAATTCCTACAGAAATGACAAAATAATCTAAACTTTTTTGAAAAAAGACCGTCAAAATCCCAGAAAATACTTGAAATTCTTCTGAATATTTAGTAAAATATGAACATATTAGACAAACAGGGAGGTATTACATATGGACGTTTTTAGAACTGACCGAATCAGAAATGTAGTGCTGTTAGGACACGGCGGTGCTGGAAAGACAACTCTGGCAGAAGCAATGGCATATCTTGCCGGCTTGACCAACCGTTTAGGCCGTGTAGAAGATGGCAACACAGTCAGTGATTATGATAAAGAAGAAATCAAACGACATTTCTCTATCACTACATCTCTGATTCCGGTCCCGTGGCAGAAGAACAAGGTAAACATTCTGGACACTCCCGGATATTTTGACTTCGTAGGAGAAGTTGAGGAAGCTGTCAGCGCTGCAGACGCAGCAATCATCGTAGTATCAGGTAAGGCAGGGGTACAGGTTGGTACCCAGAAGGCATGGAATCTCTGCGAGAAGTATAAACTTCCGCGAATGATTTTCGTTACCGATATGGACGTGGACGATGTAAGTTACCGTAAGGTAGTAGATCAGCTTACCGAGCTTTATGGCAAGAAGATTGCCCCGCTGCATTTCCCGATCCGTGAGGATGGCAAGTTCGTGGGATATGTTAACGTTGTGAAGCAGGCCGGAAGAAAATATATCGACAAGGGACAGAAGGAAGAGTGCGAGATTCCTTCTTATCTGGATGAGTACCTTGAGAAGTATCATGATATCCTGATGGAATCTGTAGCAGAGACCAGCGAGGAATTCATGGATCGTTATTTTGAGGGAGACGAGTTCTCCGTTACAGAAGTTTCCGCAGCACTTGCCGCCAATGTACAGGATGCAAGCATTGTTCCAGTATGCATGGGATCCCCGATCAATCTTCGCGGCGTATCCAACCTTCTGGACGACATCTGCGGATATTTCCCAAGCCCGGACAAACGTTCCTGCAACGGTATTTCCCAGAAGACCAACGAGATTTTTGAAGCAAATTACGATTTCGCTAAAGCAAAATCAGCATATGTATGGAAATCCATCGTGGATCCATTCCTTGGCAAGTATTCCCTGATCAAGGTTTGCTCCGGTGTTATCAAATCTGATGATACCCTTCTCAATGTTGAGAAAGGCACAGAAGAGCGCCTGAATAAATTATATGTTCTTCAGGGTTCCAAGCCCATCGAAGTTCCAGAGCTCCATGCAGGTGATATCGGTGCAATTGCCAAATTAGTCAGTGTTCAGACTGGTGACAGCCTTGCCACCAAGGCGAATCCGGTTCTTTATCCGAAAGCAATTCTTTCCACACCTTATACCTATAAGAGATTTAAGGCTGTGAACAAGGGGGATGAGGATAAGATTTCCCAGGCTCTTGCCAAGATCATGAGCGAAGACAGGACTGTTCGTGTTGAGAACGATGGTGCTAACCGTCAGAGTCTGATCTATGGTATGGGCGATCAGCATCTTGATGTTATTGTCAGCATGCTGAAAGAGCGTTATAAAGTTGATGTAGAGCTTTCCAAACCGAAGGTTCCATTCCGCGAGACCATCCGCAAGAATTCTGACGTAGAAGGCAAACATAAGAAACAGTCCGGCGGACATGGACAGTATGGACATGTTAAGATGCGTTTTGAGCCGTCTGGCGATATGGAGACTCCATACGTATTTGAGCAGGTTGTTGTTGGTGGTGCAGTTCCGAAGAACTACTTCCCGGCAGTCGAGAAGGGCCTTCAGGAATGTGTTCAGAAAGGACCTCTTGCAGCATATCCGGTAGTTGGTGTAAAGGCTACTCTTTATGATGGATCTTATCATCCGGTAGATTCCTCAGAGATGGCGTTTAAGATGGCTACCATCCTTGCATTCAAGAAAGGCTTCATGGATGCTTCTCCGGTACTGTTAGAGCCAATCGTTTCCATGAAGGTTACAGTTCCGGATAAATATACAGGTGACGTTATGGGCGATCTGAATAAGCGCCGCGGCCGTGTTCTTGGAATGAATCCGGATCATAACGGAAATACCATTATTGAAGCTGACGTTCCTCTTCTTGAGATTTATGGATATTCCACAGATCTTCGTTCCATGACTGGTGGAAGTGGTGACTTCTCCTACGAGTTTGCCCGCTATGAGCAGGCTCCTGGTGATATCCAGCAGAAAGAGATCGAAGCAAGGGCAAGTAAGGTTGACGCTGCTGATGAATAAGTAGTATAATGAGACGGAGAATTTCTTGAAGAAGTTCTCCGTCTTTTATGATGGAAGTTCATATGAGGAAAGAAGGAGGAATATTATGAACAGAAAAGGAATCAAAAAGATTATGCTGTTTTTACTTGCTTTTATGCTTGTATTTCCGGTTTATTCATTTGGAAAAGCAGAGGCGGTTCAGGCAGCAGCATTAAAAGCACCGAGGCTTTCCAAGGTGGTACGTGTAAACAAAAGTGTTAAAATTACCTGGAAAAAGAGTAAAGGCGCTTCAGGCTACTATGTTATGCGTAAGACAGAAAATAGTTCCTGGAAAAAAATCAAAACTGTGAAAGGCGGTTCCAAAACATCTTACACAGATAAAAAAGTGAAGAGTGGAACTACATACTACTACACAGTAAAAGCCTACAAAGGAAAGAAAGTAAGTTCCTATAACAAAAAAGGACTGAAAATTGTTTATGAGGTGCCAACCACAACGAAACCGGATACTGCCGGCGGAAATACCACGGCAACAGGTTCCACTGTTGCAAATACAGCTTCCGAATATACCATTGAAACGGATATGGTACTTTCTGGTTCCGGTTCCGGTTACCATGCGAAGCTGGTTGCCTGCACGGCGACCTCTGCAGTAAGCTTTGGTATCCAGTATGACAAACATGCAAGAGCTCCCTATACAGGTAAGGCATGGTTCATGATCGAGAATGTAGCCCACAATGGTGCAGGCGGTCAGAACTATATCTGGGTTCAGGAAGCGGCCAGAGATAAGACTTACCATGTAATGCTGACTGTGAAAAAAGACGGAACCTGCAGCTGCTACATCAACGGCAAACTTGCCAAAACAGTTAAAAACAGCAGTCTTGCAAACACAACTGTCTATCTTCGCGTAGAGGGTTCTGCAAGATTAAACGGAGATTCTGTAAATGCCACATTCAGCAATATTGAATTGAAGGCTGACGGCAAATATTATGCAGATAAGATCTGGGGTACGCATGACTTCACAACCAATAAGGGAATCAAGGCAGATGCTTCCGGATATGCGGCTTCCAAGCGAGTAACGATTAAGGGAAAAGTAAAAGGACTGGCAAGTGGTCAGGACTGGGATAGTGCATACGAGCAGGTATCCGGAATCATTCAGTTTGTGAACTGATAGAATGAGATATAGTAGAATGACAAATTATTCTAAATGGACATGCTGCTGCAAGTGACATCACTATATATGAAATAAAAACAGCATTCAGACAGAATTATGAAGAAGTATATTCTGTCTGGATGCTGTTTTATTTATAAAATAATAATCTTAATATAGCATTTACAGGATCTTAGTTGTCCATTTACTGCAGTCCCACACCTGTGAAACCACATCCTGATAAAATTCCGGCTCATGGCAGATGAGAAGCACACTTCCACGGTATTCCTTTAATGCCTCCTTCAGAGCCTCTTTTGCATCCACATCCAGGTGGTTGGTAGGCTCGTCAAGAAGAAGGACATTTGTCTCTTTGTTTACCAGCTTGCAAAGGCGGACCTTGGCCTGCTCACCGCCGGAAAGCACACGGACCTGACTCTCAATATGTTTGGTGGTGAGACCGCATTTTGCAAGTGCGGAGCGGACTTCATACTGGGTATAAGATGGGAATTCTGCCCAGATCTCATCAATACAGGTAGTTTTATTGTCACCTTTTACCTCCTGCTCAAAATATCCGATCTGCAGATTGTCCCCTAATTCCCTGGTTCCCTTCAATGATGGGATCAGACCAAGAATACTTTTCAGAAGAGTTGTTTTTCCAATTCCGTTGGCACCTACAAGCGCGATTTTCTGGCCTCTTTCCATGGAAAGGGTGAGAGGGCGGGAAAGGGGCTCGTTATATCCGATCACAAGATCCTTTGTCTCGAAGATGTATTTGCCAGGGGTGCGTCCTTGTTTGAAATGAAACTCCGGCTTTGGTTTCTCGGCAGCCAGTTCGATCACATCCATTTTGTCCAGCTTTTTCTGGCGGGACATTGCCATGTTTCTGGTGGAAACCCGGGCCTTGTTTCTGGCAACGAAATCCTTCAGTTCGCTGATTTCCTGCTGCTGGCGGCGGTAAGCCGCCTCTAACTGAGCCTTTTTCACTTCATAGACTTCCTGGAAGTGGTCATAATCGCCTACATAACGGTTCAGCTCCTGATTTTCCATATGATAAACGATATTGATCACATCATTGAGAAACGGGATATCGTGGGAAATCAGGATAAAGGCATTCTCATATTCCTGGAGATAGCGTTTCAGCCATGCAATGTGCTCTTCATCCAGATAGTTGGTGGGTTCATCCAGAAGAAGAATATCTGGTTTCTCCAGAAGCAGCTTGGCAAGGAGCACCTTGGTACGCTGTCCGCCGCTGAGATCTGTGACATCACGGTCAAGTCCAAGATCCAGAAGACCAAGTGCCCGGGCAACCTCTTCTACTTTGGAATCAATTACGTAGAAGTCGTGCATGGTCAGGGTATCCTGGATAGTTCCCAGTTCCTCCATAAGAGTTTCCATTTCTTCCGGGGAGGCTTCACCAAGGGAATCACAGATGGTATTCATTCGTTCTTCCAGTTCAAAAAGCCAGGAAAAAGCAGATTTCAGCACGTCGCGGATGGTCATGCCAGGAGCGAGGACAGAATGCTGGTCCAGATAACCTACGCGGACATTTTTTGCCCACTGAATCCTGCCCTCATCTGGCATCAGTTTGTCAGTTACAATATTGAAGAAGGTGGATTTTCCCTCTCCGTTGGCGCCTACCAGGCCAATATGTTCTCCTTTTAAAAGACGGAAGGAAACATCATGGAAAATGGCTCTGTCACCAAAGCCGTGGGTAAGGTGTTCAACATTTAAAATACTCATAGATAACTCCTGTTCTTAAATCAGAGCGCGTTTGAAACAGGCTCCGGTGTATATAGATAGCAGCTTGCGGTTTGCAGAGCAGCCGTTTCGCAAATTCAGGGCTGCATGCAAAGAGGGAAAAACGGTTACAATCAGGATAGCTGCTGGATTCCTGCAATATCTGGTGAAGCCATCAGAGAATAGTTTGTATAATAAACTACAAATCCCGGTTTGGCTCCAGCCGGCTTCTTCACATTCTTTTTCTGGAGATAATCAATCTCTACCTTTGGTGCAGTGCGTCCCTTGGAATAAAAGGCTGCAAGATTTCCTGCTTCTTCAAAGGTGCGGTCCGGAAGTGTGCCGTCTTTTGTCTTTACCACAACATGGGAGCCCGGCATCTTTTTGGCATGGAACCACCAGTCATTTCCTGTGGCAAATTTAAAGGTTAGCTCATCATTCTGGTAGTTGTTTTTTCCTACATAAATATCGTAGCCATCGCTGGAAACATAGTGGAAGGGTTTGGATTTCACCTGCATTTTGGCACCTTTTTTGTTTCCGTAGTGGCGCTTTACATAGCCGTATTCCATCAGCTCTTCCTTGATCTGGGAAAGGTCGCTCTCCTCAGCGGCAATGTCCAGGGCATTGGAGATGGATTCCAGATGTTCGATCTCGCTGGTGGTGTCTGCAATCTGAACCTCCAGAGCTTCCTGAGTACGTTTCAGCTTACCGTAACGATCGAAATACTTCTTGGAATTCTCCTGAGGAGTCAGGGTAGGATCAAGAGGAATAGTGATTTCTTCTCCATTATAATAGTTCACAGCCTTAAAGGATTTGCAGCCTTCTTCCAGGCCGTAGCCGTAGGTGTTGATCAATTCGCCGTAAACCTTGTATTTGTCCTTTTTCTCAGTGTCTTTCATCTGCTTCTGCTGAAGGCTTAATTTTTTGCGGTTGCGGTCAAGGGCAGTCTGGACGATCTTTCGGAGGTCCGCAGATTTCTGACGGATACGGGTGATCACGTCGCGGGAGGCATAATAGGTTTCCAGCATCTCTGACACAGATTCAAAGGTCCGGGTGGTGAAGCCTTCTCCATATTGGGAAAAAGGAAGAACACCGTATTCAACCGGCTCGTCCCCTTTGAAAACAATAACCGGGGTAAATTCTTCCCCACGGATCTGCTCCATTAAACGGGTAAATTCTGTATAAAGCTGCTCTTTGGTATTCTCATCTAATGTCTGGACATCGTCATTTCCATCAATGGAAGCGCGATAGCAAAGTTCCTGAGCCATTACCGGGCTGAAACCGGTAAGCGTCTGATAGAGAGCTTTGGAGACGGCATTGGATCTGCCGCAAACTTTCTCCATGAAATCCTCTCTGGAAATGGTAAGAGGATCCAGCTTGTCCTGAGTGTGGGGGATGAAATAAGGGCGTCCTGGCAGAACTTCACGTACAGAACTTACGTTGCAGGATACGTGCTTGATACTGTCCAGGATCATATTATTATCATCACAGAAGATAATGTTGCTGTGCTTTCCCATCAGTTCCATAATGAGAACCTTATGGCATACATCGCCAAGTTCGTTCAGGTGCTCCAGCTCAAATTCTACAACACGCTCCAGACCAGGCTGGCGTATCGCAGTGATCCTGGCGCTTCCGATGTGCTTGCGGAGAAGCATGCAAAAATTAGGAGCAGTCAAAGGGCTGATCCGGTTTTTGCCTGTAAAATAGATCAGAGGCAGGGAGGCGCTGGCGGAGAGAAGCAGACGCTTCTGACCATTTGCACCTTTTCCGGTGATCAGCAGTTCGTCACTTTCCGGCTGGGCAATTTTGTTAATGCGTCCCCCGGAGAGATTTTTATTTAATTCAGAAACCATTGCAGCAATGGTAATTCCGTCAAAAGCCATAAAAAACTCCTTTCTGCTGACAGGTTACCGGTCGCTCCGTGACCAGTAACCGTGACATGCAGACTTTATTATAACAGCAAAAAAAGGATTTGACTAGGGTTTTAGAATGAACTATAATAAATCTGTATGCGTAGGCAACTGTGAACGGTAACCTGCGTAGAGTTATTGCCTGAATATCAGAGACGATTCTGTTATGCGGAATAGTACTCTTTTCAGACAGTATTCGGAATAAAAATAAAGAAAGAGATTACTATGATAAAAAGTATGACCGGCTTTGGAAGAGCCGAGGTGATTACAAAAGAGCGGAAAATCACCGTTGAGTTAAAATCCGTCAATCACAGATATCTGGATCTGAGTATCAAAATGCCAAGGAAGCTGGTTTTCCTTGAGGGCGCGATCCGGAATCTTATGAAGACCTATATGCAGCGTGGTAAAGTGGATGTGTTTATCACATATGAGGACTACACCTTAAGCTGTGGCGCACTGAAGTATAATAAGGAGCTTGCAGGAGAATATCTTGCATATATCCGTCAGATGGCAGAGGAATTTGGCCTTGAGAACGATGTGAAGGCAGGAGCTCTTTCCCGTTATCCGGACGTGCTGACTATGGAGGAGCAGTCTGTAGATGAGGACGCATTGTGGGCAGTTCTGGAAGCACCGCTTCGTGAGGCCTGCGAGAAATTTGCCCAGTCCCGTGCAAGCGAGGGAGAGAATCTGAAGAACGACCTGATCGCCAAGCTGGATGCTCTTGATGAGAAGGTAAGTCAGGTAGAAGCCCGCTCTCCGGAGGTTGTGGATTCTTACAGAGAGAAGTTGGAAGCCAAGGTTCATGAGCTTCTGGAGGATTCTCAGATCGAAGATTCCCGTATTGCAGCAGAAGTTGTCCTGTTCTCCGACAAGATCTGCAACGATGAGGAAACCGTCCGTCTCCACAGCCATATCCAGGGAATGAAGAAGATGCTGGAGGAGAAGGAAGGCATCGGACGCAAGCTTGATTTTATGGCACAGGAGATGAACCGTGAGGCAAATACCATTTTGTCGAAATCAAGTGATCTGATTATTTCCAATATAGCGATTGATCTGAAGACAGAGATTGAGAAGATCAGAGAACAGGTTCAGAATGTGGAGTAACCTAGTACATCGTTTTCGAAATAACTATACCACTCACTTGTCTGTGAATCCGATTGCACAGGTATAAAAGCCTCGGCGTAGCCCGCTACGCCTGCGTTTTTATACCTGCACACTCGAATCCACATCCTACGTGATTGGTATAGTTATTTACGAAGCGATGTACTAGAGAATCAAAGACGTAAGCTTTCCATATTGACAGAAGGGTGAAAACATGGCAAAATTAATCAATATCGGATTCGGCAATGTGGTGAATTCCCAGAAAATCGTAGCTGTGGTAAACCCGGATGCCGCTCCGGTGAAACGAATGGTTCAGAGTGTGAAAGGTTCCAATTCCCTTGTGGATGCCACTCAGGGAAGAAAGACCAAGTCCGTGATCGTTACTTCAGACCACATTCTGATATTATCTGCGATCCAGCCGGACACGATCGCCCGCAGATTTGCAGAAGTTATAGAAAATAAGGGAGAGGGCCATGAGTAGAGGAGTTTTGGCAGTTGTTTCCGGATTTTCCGGAGCAGGAAAAGGCACCATTATGAAAAGCCTGATGGCGAAGTACGACAATTATGCATTGTCTGTATCTGCCACCACCAGAAACCCCAGACCAGGGGAAGAAGACGGAAGAGAATACTTTTTCCGCACAAAAGAAGAATTTGAGGAAATGATCCGTCAGGATCAGCTGATCGAATATGCCTGGTACGTGGAGAATTACTACGGCACACCTAAGGCTTATGTGGAGGAGCAGTTGTCAGCAGGCAGGGATGTGATCCTGGAGATCGAGATTCAGGGAGCTCGCAAGATCAAGAAGAAATTCCCGGAAGCTGTGCTGGTATTTGTAACAGCGCCCTCCATGGAGGAACTGAAAGAGCGTCTTGTTGGAAGAGGCACTGAGACTGCGGTAGTGATCCACCAGCGTCTTGCAAGAGCTGCACAGGAGGCAGAAGGAGTTGACGAGTACGACTATCTTCTGGTGAATGACCAGCTGGAGGATGCTGTAGACAGGCTTCATAATATTATTCAGAGCGAACATTTCGCCATGAGGAGAAACCTTGGTTTTATCCATGAGATCCAGGCACAGGCAGCAAAGTTTGTGGAAGAATAATCCAAATAAAGAGCAGATGAAACTGCCATAAAATGAAATATCGATTTGCAGATTTATTCACGAAAACACAGTTTGAAACTGCGAATCTTTATAAAAATAATAACAATAATCACAATTTTTGAAAGGAGTATATATATGATCCATCCATCTTATTCTGAGTTAATCGAAGCAATCAATACGAACAATGAGGACGACGATGAGAGCATGGTGCTCAACAGTCGTTATTCCCTGATTCTTGCTACAAGCAAGCGTGCGCGTCAGCTGATCGGTGGTGCAAAGCCGTTGGCAGACAATGTTAAAGGCAAGAAACCTCTTTCTATCGCAATTGACGAGTTATATCACGGCAAGGTTAAGATCCTTCCAGGTAAACATGAGGAAGAGGATTTAGCAGAGATCGCAGGACATTCTGCAGAGGAAATTGCTTCTGAAGAACCTGTAGCTGCAGTTGATCCTGCTGAGTCTGAGGAGAGTGCAGAATAATATGAAATTACTGTTCATTTCCCTTGGATGTGATAAGAATCTGGTAGATTCTGAGGAAATGCTTGGAATGCTTGCTGCAGACGGACATGAGATTGTTGATGATGAGGACGAAGCAGAGGTCATTATTGTCAATACCTGCTGTTTTATCGGTGATGCCAAAGAAGAAAGTGTAAATACCATTCTTGAAATGGCAGAGAAGAAAAAGGCAGGTACCTGCAAGGTGCTGATCGTTACCGGCTGCATGGCACAGCGTTACAAGAAAGAAATTTCAGAGGAAATACCTGAAGTGGATGCCATTCTTGGTACAACCTCTTACGGCGATATCAGCAAGGCTGTAAAGGAAGCCCAGGCAGGTAGACACTTTGAAGAGTACAAGAGCATTGATTTTCTTCCGGATATTTCCGGCAAGCGTATGTTGACCACAGGTGGACATTTTGCATATCTGAAAATTGCAGAAGGCTGTGACAAGCATTGTACCTACTGTATTATCCCCAGACTCCGGGGCGGCTACAGAAGCGTGCCTATGGAGCAGCTCGTAAAAGAAGCCCGGTCTCTTGCTGAAAAAGGGGTGAAAGAGCTGATTCTGGTTGCCCAGGAGACCACTGTATATGGCAAGGACATCTATGGAAAGAAATCTCTTCATGTCCTTTTAAAGGAGCTTTGCAAAATAAAGGGAATCCGCTGGATCCGTATTTTGTACTGTTACCCGGAAGAGATTTATGATGAGCTGATTCAGACTATGAAGGAAGAGAAGAAGATCTGTCATTATCTGGATCTTCCGATCCAGCATGCAAGTGACCGTGTGCTGAAACGCATGGGCCGCCGTACCACCAAGCAGGAGTTGGTGGATATTATTGGCAGGCTGCGCCGGGAGATCCCGGATATTTTCCTTCGTACAACCCTGATCAGTGGTTTTCCTGGAGAGACACAGGAAGACCACGAAGAACTGATGGAGTTTGTGGATGAGATCGAGTTTGACCGCCTTGGTGTTTTCCCATACTCTGCTGAGGAGGATACCCCGGCAGCCACTATGGAAGATCAGATTCCGGAGGAGGTCAAGGAAGCCAGACGCGATGAGATCATGGAACTTCAGCAGGAAATTTCTCTTGAAAAGGGTGAGAGCCGCGTTGGTCAGGTGCTGACTGTTATGATCGAGGGCAAAGTATCCGGAGAGAGTGCGTACATCGGACGCACCTACGGAGATGCGCCGAAGGTCGATGGATATATTTTTGTACAGACTGGCGAACTTCTCATGACAGGAGATTTTGCGAGAGTCCGGGTTACCGGAGCTTTGGAGTACGATTTGATAGGAGAGCTGGAAGATGAATACACCGAATAAACTGACTATTGCCAGAATGATCCTGGTACCGTTTTTTGTATTATTTATTCTGACTGGCTGGGGCGGAGATGCCAACCGCTATATCTGCCTTGCTATTTTTGTAGTGGCAAGTATTACGGACTGGTTTGACGGTTATCTTGCCCGCAAGAATAATCTGGTTACCAATTTTGGTAAATTCATGGATCCTCTTGCTGACAAGCTTCTTGTTTGTTCTGCACTGATCTGCATGATCGAGCTTGACCGCCTGCCGGCATGGTTCGTGATCATTATCATTGCAAGAGAATTTATTATCAGTGGCTTCAGACTGATCGCTGCCGAGAACGGCGTTGTCATCGCTGCAAACTACTGGGGCAAATTTAAAACTGTATCCCAGATGGTCATGATCATTCTTCTGATCCTGAACTTTGGGGGAGTTTTTGAAATACTGACACAGATTTTTGTATGGGTATCACTTGCTCTGACGGTGATCTCTCTGATCACGTATATTGTGCAGAATAAGAATGTAATTTCCATGCAGGAATAAAATAGTCACTGCCCGCGGAATGCTTTTGCGTGCAGTGCGTGTGAATATCTGAATGTAAACCAGCCAGCATCTTTGTAAGCAGAGATGTTGGCCTTTTTCAAACATGCTCTGGAAAAGAGGTATATAAAAATGATTGCAGAACTTGTAGCTGTAGGAACTGAGATTTTGCTGGGAAACATTGTAAACACCAACAGCGCATATCTTTCTGAGAAATGTGCCCAGCTGGGACTTTCTGTTTACTATGAGTCTGTTGTGGGAGATAATCGCGACCGAATGAAAGCTGTGATCGCATCTGCCCTTGACAGATCTGATGTGGTAATTCTTTCAGGAGGTCTTGGACCAACTGAGGATGATCTGACTAAGGAAGTATGTGCTGAGGTAATGGGACTTCCTCTTTCTGAAGATCCTCATTCCCGTAAGCGTATTGAGCGCTATATGAAGGAATATAAGAAGAATCATCCGGACAGACGTGTGACCTCCAATAATTATAAGCAGGCGCAGGTTCCGGAAGGCGCTGTTGTGCTTGATAACCACAACGGTACAGCGCCTGGTCTGATCCTTGAGAAAAACGGTAAGACTGCCATTCTTCTTCCGGGACCTCCTAACGAGCTGATCCCTATGTTTGAGGAGTCTGTTTTCCCATATCTTCGCAAGAAACAGCCGGAGATCATCTGCTCCCAGGTTGTGAAGATCTGTGGAATCGGTGAGAGCCAGGTGGCTGCCGATATTCAGGATATGATCGAGGCCCAGACAAATCCAACGCTTGCCCCATATGCAAAGACAGGAGAGGTTCATCTCCGTATTACAGCCAAGGGTGAGGATGAGAAATCCTGCAAGAAGCTGATCAAACCTGTAGTAAAGGAACTTCAAAAGCGATTCGGCAAAAATGTATTTGCCCTGGATGCGGACAAAACGCTGGAAGAATCTGTTGTGGATCTGCTGAAGGAGAAAGAATTAACTCTATCTCTTGCAGAATCCTGTACAGGTGGTGCCATTGCTGCCCGCATTGTAAATGTTCCAGGTGCTTCCCAGGTGTTTACCCATGGATTTGTTACTTACAGCAACCGTGCCAAGAGAGAATGCCTTGGGGTGAAGAAATCCACGTTGAAAACAGTAGGAGCTGTTTCTGCAAAATGTGCCAGACAGATGGCAAAGGGCGGCTGCGCAGCTTCAGGAGCTGATATCTGTCTTTCTGTTACCGGCCTTGCAGGCCCGGATGGCGGAACCAGTGAGACTCCTGTTGGAACCGTGTTTATGGGTTGCTGCTGCAATGGACATACGGTTACCCGGGAATATCATTTTACCGGAAACAGGACCAAAATCCGTCAGCAGGCTGTTGCCAGTGCACTGGTGCTGCTTCGCGAGTGCATGATGGGAGAAGTTGAGGAGTAAGTTTTCTTAATCGCAGAAAATGCTTTACTTCATCATCTTCATCAGGTTTACCACTTTATCAAGCTTTGCACGTTCCCGTGGGCTTTTTCCCATTTTCAAAACCTCGATGATGGTATTGATTTCATTACTGTTAAAGTTCAGACCGGCATTTCTCCCCTGGGAAGCTGCATTCATAATAAAGGGCAGCAGATCAGAGGGAGATTTTCCGGCTCCTTGCCGGGCCATCTGCTGGAGCATGTCAAGCTTGTTTTTGTCTATATCTGCAAGCTTTGGATTATCCTGCCAGTTGTCATCCATATGGAATCATTCCTTTCTTATATAGTAATGCTGCCAATCGGCGACATGTCCGTTTTGAATGAAATTTTTCTGTTTTTACTGTCGTTCTTCTTCGCAATTATCTTCTGGAGATGGTTCATTCATCATCCTCAGCATTTCTGCCATGGTCATCATATTGGTGATCTGATCCAGAGTCTTTCGTATATCTCCAAAACAGTAGCGGCGCAGGTCGTTTATGACTTCAAGAGGCTGGGCAGGGGCTGCTGCAGCCTGTATATGCATGGCTTCTGACGGCTTTGTAAAAAGAGCGACTGTATTGGAAAGTTCCCTGGCTTTTGCAAAAACGGACAGAAACTGTTGCTGCCTGGGTGGAAAATAGGGGATGAGAGCTTTTAACAGCTGTCCCTGGTCAGTTCCCACCATCTGATCCAGAGCTGTCTGGGCAATATATTCCTGATCCATAAAAATCCCTTTTCTATATCTATGTTGTTGTTATTAAAATATGACGACGGTTTGAAAACGGTGAAATCTTCTGCAAATTGTGACGCACATTCTGCAGAAAGCATTTTTCAAACACGCTCTGACATCTGTAACATATTCTATAGCAGGGGGATGTATGAATTTCCCGCAAAGTCAGGAGGGAAAGTTATGAGAAGAGAAAATGAAAAGCTTATTATAGATGGAAATGCCATATACGAGCTGGATCTGGAATGTGTGCGAAAGAAGCAAGGAAAACAGGAAGGAAATGGCAGGTGTGTGGAGCAGTCAGAAGAAAGAAGGCAGTCCGCAAACCATACCGGGGATTAAAGACAATTTGCAGGAGAGAGTTTCTACCCAGAGCGTGGTTGAAAAAGAAACAAGGAAACGTAAGAATGCTTTTAGAATATGCCTGAAAAAGGGGACAGGGGAAAATTCCCGCTGTCCCGATTTTTTTGAAAAGGACTGAGAAGACAGCCCTTTTTCATATGTGGGAAACTCAGATCAGCAGCCGCAGCCATTCCCCCATCCACCGCAGAGAAGCAGAAGGATGATAATGATCCAGCAGCAGTCACCATTTCCGTTGCCACAGCTGTTGTTGCAGCCAATACCGTTGCCGCCGCATGCGCAAAGAAGAATGATGATCCAGAGAATATTGCATCCACAGGAGCCGTTCCCAAAGGAAAGCCCACATCCATTGTCACATCCGCAGCCATTATTACAACCGCAGTTACCACATCCGCAACCGGATCTTTCCTCGCCGCAGCCACAGTTTGTAGCAGCTAAATCACTCATGCTGTTACCTCCAGAAAATGTTTACAGTTCATCATATGGAGGGGACAGGGGGTGTGTGACAAAGCAGTTGACAGAAAAGAGAAATTTGGCTATAATAAACTGAAACGTAATATTTCTGTAATCTTTGAAAAGAATTCGACATAAAATATATAAAACAAGGATTGATTTGTTAAGAATTAAGTCTGCGAAGCAAACGCTGTTTTTTGTGAACAAAGTTCACAGAAAACCCGAGAATCTCAGCGCGAAATCATGCGAATGCATGATTTCTGTGCATCGCGAAGCGTGTTACTGGTCACGGAGTAAACAGTAACTGTTTGTGAAAAGCAGAGGTGGGAAAGCTTCGGAATTAGTCAGGTCAAAGAGAGGAAAATGCTATGATAAAAGAAGAGAGAAACAGAAAGCAAAGTCTGGCTCTGGTGCTGCTTGTGATTGCCACATTATGTACGGTTTTTCTGATGACAAGGGATGTTCAGGCTGCGAAAGCCGGATTTAAGACTATAAACGGCAAGACCTACTACATAACAGCCAGCGGAGCCAAGCAGAAAGGCTGGCTGACTCTGAAAGGCAAGAAATACTATTTTAATAAAAAAACAGGCGTACAGTTAAAAGGCTGGCAAAAAGACAGTAAGGGCAGAAACATCCGGTATTTTACCAAGGGAAAAGGTGTGATGGCCACCGGTTTTCTGAAGAGCGGAACCGTAACCCGTTATTTCAGACCTTCCAATGGTAAGCTTGTCCGCGGCTGGCTGACCTTAAAGGGTAAGAAATATTATTTTACCAGCGGAACCGGCGCTATGGTAAAGGGCTGGCAGACCACAGCTAAGAAAGAGAAACGTTATTTCAAGAGCAATGGTCAGATGCTTACCGGCTGGTTCACGGATTCTAAGGGATATACCCGCTATTTTAATACTAGCACAGGTATTATGTATACCGGACTTAAGACTGTAGATGGAAATATCTATTATTTTTCCAAGACCAGCGGAGTCCGTTATCAGAAAGGCTTTGGTAAGGTTGGAAGCAAGCGGTATTATTTTAGTACCACAGATGGCAAAGCGCAGACCGGCTGGCTGAGTCTGGATGGAAACAGCTATTATTTTGGAACAACAGGCGTGATGTACGTAAACACTACAGCTTCCATTGGAGGAAAGACCTACGCGTTTGATTCCAATGGTGTTGCTTCCGAGAAACAGGATTCAGGAAAGGATGACAATGACAGCAGTATTACCTTTACCTGGTATGATGAGAAACGTGGCCGCAATTTTACTATTATGAAGGAGCTTAAGAGTCATCCGGGAGTTGCAGATGGAACCAAGTCTGATCTTGATATTCTGGCAGCTGTCTGCGAGGCTGAGGCAGGAGACCAGGGAATTGCAGGTATGAAGGCAGTTGCTCTCTGCCTTTTGAACAGAACTCTGGACAAGGAGTTTCCGTCCAGTGTCCGTTATGTGCTTTACCAGGGAACTACCTTCCCCCAGTATTCAGTCGTGACAAACAACCAGTTGCTGAAACGTCTGAATGGTCAGTTTATTGACCGTGCAAGCGCTTATGAAGCTGCCCAGCAGGCACTTGACAGTTTTAATGCTTATGTGCTGAATGGTACACCGCGTACAGTAAGCGGAATCAAGGCCAAAGATTTTAATTATAAGTATTTTATGATGACTTCTGCATTCTGGAAACAGCCATTGAATTTTAAAAAGGTTGTATATGAGACATACAAGGATCATACATTTTTTGTGGACTGGGTATAAAGGTAGCTATACAGATGTAGAAACAGTATAAATGATAATAGCAAACTTTACCGCGGTGAGTTGCTAAAATACAAAGCTAAAATCCTTGACAAAAACAGACAGCCTTTGTATACTTGCAAGTATTAAATGAGAAAGGCTTTGAAGGGAACAAGTAGCTTTGGAAAGAGCACACAGAGAGCTGCCGGATGGTGAGAGGCGCGTGCAGAGATCCATTGTGAATACATCCCGGAGCTTTGCACCGAACGGTTTTGAAGTGGCAGAGACAGCAGCGGACAGGCGCTTGTGATTGATTGCAGAAATCCAGTAGGCTGTGACGGAGTGGCATACGTTATCATGCCGGGGTGATAATTCTGAAGAGTATTTGAAGACATTTATTTTTGGACAGTATTGTCTGTGGGGATAATCGTCTGGAAGAAATTTTCAGTATGGTCACTTATCGAGGCAGAAAGTGCGAGCTTTCTGTAAATTTAGGTGGTAACGCGGGACCCGGTTCTCGTCCTAAAGGGGCATGAGAACCGGGCTTTTTATATTTGCAGCGGCTTTTTTCGTGAAGAGAGAATAAGCAGCTCATATATCTATTTTACAGGAGGAAAATAAAATGACAGTTTGGGAAGAACTGAAAGCCAGAGGCCTGATCGCCCAGGTAACAGACGAAGATGAGATTAAAGAAATGGTAAATAACGGAAAGGCAACTTTCTATATTGGATTTGACCCAACCGCAGACAGCCTTCATGTAGGACATTTCATGGCACTTTGCCTGATGAAACGTCTGCAGATGGCAGGGAACAGACCAATCGCCCTTCTTGGCGGCGGAACCGGTATGATCGGTGACCCATCCGGAAGAACCGACATGCGCCAGATGCTAACGAAAGAGACCATCCAGCATAACATTGACTGTTTCAAGAAACAGATGGAGCGTTTCATCGACTTTTCTGATGGAAAGGCACTTATGGTAAACAATGCAGAATGGCTGATGAACCTGAATTATGTGGAGCTTTTACGTGAGGTTGGAGCTCACTTTTCTGTTAACCGTATGCTTACAGCAGAGTGCTACAAACAGCGTATGGAAAGAGGCTTAAGCTTCCTGGAATTTAACTACATGATCATGCAGAGCTATGACTTCTATATGCTGTACCAGAAATACGGCTGCAATATGCAGTTCGGTGGCGATGACCAGTGGAGCAACATGCTTGGCGGTACTGAGCTGATTCGCCGTAAGCTTGGAAAAGACGCATATGCTATGACAATCACCCTTCTTCTTAACTCAGAAGGTAAGAAAATGGGTAAAACACAGTCTGGTGCTGTCTGGCTGGATCCAAATAAGACATCTCCATTCGATTTCTACCAGTACTGGAGAAATGTGGACGACGCAGATGTTATCAAATGCATGAAGCTTCTTACCTTCCTTCCGCTGGAAGAAATCCAGGAGATGGAGAAATGGGAAGGCAGCCAGCTGAACAAGGCAAAAGAGATCCTTGCATTCCAGCTTACCGAGCTTGTTCATGGAACAGAGGAAGCGAAGAAGGCAGAGGCTGGTGCCAAGGCACTTTTTGCAGGCGGAGCTGATACAGAGCATATGCCGACCACTGAGCTTGCAGCAGAGGATTTTGACGAAGAAGGCAATATCGACCTGATCAGCCTTCTTGTAAAATCCGCTCTTGTAACAACCCGTTCCGAGGGAAGAAGAGCCATCGAGCAGGGCGGCGTTTCCGTTGACGGTGAGAAAGTGACGGACATCAGACATGTACTTTCCAAAGACGCTCTCACAGGTGACGGTATTGTCCTTAAGAGAGGAAAGAAGAAATTTAATAAAGTATTTGTAAAATAAGATCATAAAAGGGGACCAGATATGCTCTAAATCTGATCGTTGATGCGAAAACAGATTTTTGTACTGGTCCCCGACTTATGCAAAAAATATTTTGACCGTGATAAAGATATATGCTATCATATAAACCATGCAAGCATTCCAATAAGAGGAATGCACGTTATTGTTTACAGTAACGAAAGTACTTCTTTATTGCGTAGGAGGAGAATTGAAATGAAGAAATACGGAGTAAACGAACTTCGAAAAATGTTTCTGGATTTCATGGAAAGCAAGGGACATCTTGTTCTGAAAAGCTTTTCATTGGTTCCACAGGGCGATAAAAGTGTCCTGCTGATCAATGCAGGAATGACACCACTGAAACCATATTTCACAGGAGCAGAGAAACCACCACGTACAAGAGTCAGTACCTGTCAGAAATGTATCCGTACAGGTGATATTGAGAATGTAGGTAAGACTGCACGTCACGGTACATTCTTTGAAATGCTTGGTAATTTCTCTTTTGGAGATTACTTTAAAAGAGAGGCCATTCACTGGTCATGGGAGTTCCTGACTGAGGTGGTAGGTCTGGATGCCAGCCGTCTTTATCCGTCTGTTTATCTGGAGGATGATGAGGCTTTCGATATCTGGAATAAAGAGATCGGAATTCCGGCAGAGCGTATTTTCAAATTTGGCAAAGAGGATAACTTCTGGGAGCACGGCGCAGGTCCATGCGGTCCATGTTCCGAGATTTACTATGACCGTGGAGAAAAATATGGCTGCGGCAAGCCGGGATGTACAGTAGGCTGTGACTGCGACCGTTACATGGAAGTATGGAACAACGTATTTACCCAGTTTGAGAATGACGGAAATGGCAATTATACAACTCTGAAACAGAAGAATATTGATACCGGTATGGGTCTTGAGCGTCTGGCTGTTGTTGTCCAGGACGTAGATTCCATTTTCGATGTAGATACCATCTGTTCCCTTCGTAACCTGGTAAGTAGGATTTCCGGCAAACCGTATGGGGTACATCATGAGGACGATGTTTCCATCCGTCTGATCACAGACCATATCCGTTCCGCGACATTCATGATCTCCGATGGTATTATGCCTACCAATGAAGGACGTGGATATGTACTTCGCCGTCTGATCCGCCGTGCTGCAAGACACGGAAGACTTCTGGGAATTGAGGGCAACTTCCTTGCTACTTTAAGTGCAGAAGTAATTGACGGTTCCAAGGATGGATATCCGGAACTGGAAGAAAAGAAAGAATTTATCTTCAACGTTCTCACCAACGAGGAGAACCAGTTCGGTAAGACCATCGACCAGGGACTTCGTATCCTGGCTGATATGGAAGAGGCTATGAATGCAGCTGGAGAGAAGACTCTTTCCGGTGAAAACGCATTTAAATTATATGATACCTATGGATTCCCTCTTGATCTGACCAAGGAGATCCTTGAGGAGAAGGGCTACGAGATCGACGAGGAAGGCTTCAAGGCTGCTATGGATGAGCAGAGAGAGAAAGCACGTTCCTCCCGTGAGGTAACCAATTATATGGGAGCTGACGCTACTGTATATGACCAGATCGATACTTCTGTTACCACAGAGTTTGTTGGATACGATCACCTTTCCTTTGAATCTCCGGTTACTGTTCTTACCACAGAAGCTGAGATCGTAGATTCCCTGATGGAAGGACAGAAGGGTACTGTTTTCGTAGAGAAAACACCTTTCTATGCAACTATGGGAGGTCAGGTTGGAGATACCGGCGTGATCGAGACTGCAAATGGCAAATTCATCGTAGAAGATACCATCAAGCTTCGCGGCGGCAAATTCGGTCATGTAGGATATATGGAATCTGGTATGATTTCCAAGGGAGAGACCGTTTCTCTGAAAGTAAATGTTGCTGCAAGAAAAGATATTGAGAAGAACCACAGTGCGACACATCTTCTTCAGAAAGCTCTGAAAGAAGTTCTTGGTTCTCATGTAGAGCAGAAGGGTTCTCTTGTAACTGCTGACAGACTTCGTTTCGACTTTGCCCACTTCACAGCTATGACTGCTGAGGAAATCGGTAAAGTTGAAAAAATTGTAAATGAGCAGATTCAGGCAGGACTTGAGGTTCATACCGATATCATGGATGTTGAGGAAGCAAAGAAGTCTGGTGCTATGGCACTGTTTGGCGAGAAGTATTCCCAGAAGGTACGTGTGGTATCTATGGGTGATTTCTCCAGAGAGCTCTGTGGTGGTACCCATGTTGCAAATACAAGCTCCATCATGCTGTTTAAGATTGTTTCTGAGTCCGGTATCGCAGCAGGTGTCCGCCGTATTGAGGCACTGACCGGAAACGGGGTTCTGGAATACTATAAGAAGCAGGAAGCACTTCTTCACGAGGCTGCCAAGGCTTTGAAAACAACCCCTTCCGAGATGATTGAGAAGATCACACATCTTCAGGGTGAGGTGAAGGCTCTTGCAAGTGAGAATGAATCTCTGAAGAGCAAACTGGCTCAGGGTGCTCTGGGAGATGTTATGAATCAGGTTGTAGAAGTAAAAGGTGTGAAACTCCTTGCTGCCAAGGTAGAGGGCGTTGACATGAACGGACTTCGTGATCTTGGTGACCAGCTGAAAGAGAAGCTGGGCGAGGGCGTCGTTGTCCTTGCTGCAGTAAATGAGGGCAAGGTGAACCTTCTTGCAATGGCTACTGATTCTGCACAGAAAGCAGGAGCACATGCAGGAAACCTGATCAAAGCTGTTGCTGCAATCGTTGGCGGCGGCGGTGGCGGACGTCCGAATATGGCTCAGGCTGGTGGAAAGAATCCGGAGAAGGCAGGCGAGGCAATCGAAGCAGCAGCCGGAATCCTGGAAGGACAGATTCACTAAAAAACACTCAAAATTTTGTCAAAAATTTTTGTAAAATTAAACCAAAAGTTGTTGACGAACCCCGAGTGCATGATATATAATAATGTTCGTGCAAGAAAAATACCCAGACAGTTGTATTTTAGCACAATCTACAACTGGAGGGAGGTTAGGTGTGAGTCTATGTCAAACGTTATCGTAAAAGAAAACGAGACTTTAGATAGCGCTCTTCGCAGATTCAAGAGAAGCTGTGCAAAAGCAGGTATCCAGCAGGAAATCCGCAAAAGAGAGCATTACGAGAAACCAAGCGTTCGTCGTAAGAAAAAATCTGAAGCCGCAAGAAAACGTAAATATAATTAATTGTGCGCAAAAATCCCTGGCTGCATTCAGTCAGGGATTTTTAAATCCCGCAATATCTTCAAATTTGGCTCATTGTCTTCAGGGAAGAACTGATTTTTATATATGGTGATATCGCTGGCTGACCACATGTCCGTTTTGTTGCTGACCGGTGTATGAAGGAGAAAATATAAACTTATGATGATTTTGAAAAAAATAGCCAAGCTTCTGTTTAACCGGGTATTTTATGTAATATTTGCCATGGCGGTGCAGCTTGGCTGGCTGTTGACTATATTTCTGCGTCTTGCAGGATATTCCAGATATATGTCTTTTATTCTGGATGTTATCAGTATTCTGGTTGTTCTGAAAATTGTGAATCGAAAGATAAATCCCTCGTATAAACTGGCATGGACGATGTTGATCCTATGCCTGCCAATTTTTGGCCTTGTTTTGTATCTTGTATTTGGACGTTCCAGAATTGCTGCTTATATGCAGGATCGATTTAATGAGATGCTGATGAAGTCCGGTAATCTTTTACAGACAGATCCTGAAATACATGACCTTCTGGAGGCAGAAGATATATCTGCATGCAATCAGTCTGATTATATATATCATAATGCAGGTTATCCTATTCACGGAAATACTACCGCAGAATATTTCCAGGTTGGAGATGACATGTTCCCGGTTCTTGTAAGGGAACTGGAGCAGGCACAGCATTATATTTTTATTGAGTATTTTATAATCCATGATGGAGTAATGTGGAGAACCATACTGGATATACTGGAGAGGAAGGTTCAGGAAGGTGTGGATGTCCGTCTGATTTATGATGACATGGGATGTCTTACCACGCTCCCTCATAAATATTATGAAACCATGAGATCCAAAGGAATCAAGTGTCAGGTGTTCAATCCTTTCCGTCCGATCCTGAATATTATCCAGAATAACCGTGACCATCGGAAATTCTGTATTATTGATGGATATGTGGGATTTACCGGTGGTGTAAATCTGGCAGATGAGTATATCAACCAGAAGGAGCGCTTTGGACACTGGAAGGACACTGCGGTTATGCTGAAGGGGGAAGCTGTCTGGAACATGACTGCTATGTTCCTCCATATGTGGAATGTGATTACCAATAACCGTGAGGATCATTCACTTGAGAAATATCTGCCTCATGTATGGCATCCGGAGGCATTTGAAGGGGATGGATATATTCAGCCGTTTTGTGATTCTCCGCTGGATAACGAGACTGTTGGAGAGAATGTTTATCTGAATATTATCAATCGTGCAAAAAGGTATGTGTATATCTGTACACCCTATCTTGTTATTGACAATGAGATGATGACTGCTCTTTGTCTCGCAGCAAAAAGTGGTGTGGATGTCCGTCTGATGACACCTGGGATTCCAGACAAAAAACTGGTATTTCTTCTTACCCAGTCTTACTACGAGCAGCTTCTGGAAGCAGGAGTGAAAATCTATGAATATCAGCCGGGATTTTTACATGCCAAGTCCTTTGTATGTGATGACGAGATCGCTGTTGTGGGAACCATCAATCTGGACTACCGGAGCTTGTATCTTCACTTTGAGGATGGTGTATGGATCTATCGGAATCAGGTGATTTATGATATTAAAAAGGATTTCACAGATACCCTGGAATATTGTAATCCGGTATCTTTGGAATTCTGTCGTGGAAGAAATATTGCAGTGCGGGCGATGCAGAGTATTCTAAGGTTATTTGCACCGATGCTGTAGAGCGTGTTCAAAAAGGGGTTTCTGCAAATTGAGGCGTATAGATTGCGGAAATGATTTTTCAAACACGCTCTAAACCTTATGCAGAATGAGTATATAGATGATGCCCCTTACCTGCGGCATTGCCATATATAAATCAGGAGGTCAGAAATGAGAAAAGAGATAAAGAAACAGCTTCAGACGATTATGGATCAGGCAGTAAAGGATAATCAGATTGCCGGTATGAATATGATGGTAATAAAGGACGGCCAGGAGGAAGCCTATCTTCAGTGTGGCTATGCGGATAAAGCAAATGGGAAAATGATTGAACGGGATACCATATTCCGTCTTTTTTCCATGACGAAACCGATTACAGCGGCAGCGGCCATGATTTTATTTGAAAGAGGAGTAATTGATCTGGCAGATCCGGTTTCCAGATATATTCCGGGATTTGCAGACCAGATGGTGTCTGTACCTGGCGGACTGGCACCAGTATGGCATAATGTAACGGTTTATCATTTGTTGTCTATGACCAGTGGTTTGACTTATGGCGGAAACAGCAGTGCCGCAGAGTTTGCCGTTGGAAATGTGATGGAAGAAATACATGCACGTCTGAATACAGAGCATCCCATGACAACACTGGAATTTGCAGATAAGATCGGCAGATGTCCTTTGGAGTTTCAGCCCGGAGAGCGCTGGAAGTATGGGGTATCCGCAGATATTCTGGCAGCAGTGGTGGAGAAGGCTTCCGGCATGAAATACGGTGAATTTCTTAAGAAAGAGCTTTTTGTGCCTTTGGGAATGAAAGATACAGATTTCTATGTTCCAGGTGAGAAGCTGGACAGACTGGCCATGACTTATGAGCAGACTGCCGGTGAAATGAAAGAATTCCGTGACAACAGTCTGGGAATCCGTCTTTCCATGGACGTACCGCCTGCTTATGAAGCCGGAGGGGCAGGGCTTGTTTCCACCATTGAGGATTATTCCAGATTTGCGGCTATGCTGATAAACAAAGGTAGCTTTCAGGGCAGACAGGTCCTTAAGCCTGCTTCTGTGGAATATATGACCACCCACAAGCTTATATCATGTCAGCAGGCGTGGTTTGAAAAATGGTGGGAGATGAATGGATATTCTTATGGAAATCTGATGCGTGTGATGACGGATCCGTGGAAGGCACCCTTTGCATGCTGCGAGGGTGAATATGGCTGGGATGGCTGGCTTGGCTGCTATTTCGCCAATTTTCCCAAGGAGAATATGACGATTCTTATGATGATGCAGAAGAAAGATGCAGGGACATTTGATCTTACGAGGAAGCTGAGAAATGTGCTGCTTCTTGAAATGTAATATAAAGAGGAATTTGAGTTATGCCTAGAATTTATGCAGACAATGCAGCAACCACAAAAATAAGTCAGACAGCAATGAAGGCTATGATTTCTGCAATGGAGAATAGTTACGGAAATCCGTCCAGTATTCATCAGATTGGGATGGCAGCAAATGATGCCTTACAGACGGCGAGAGAGCAGATTGCACGTTGCCTTGGCTGTATGCCGAAAGAGATTTTTTTTACATCAGGTGGGACAGAATCAGATAATCAGGCAATTGTGTCAGCGGCTATGCTTGGGGCGAAAAAGAATAAGAGGCATATTATTTCTACTGCGTTTGAGCATCATGCGGTGCTTCATACTCTGAGAAGGCTGAAGGAGCAGGGATTTGAGATTCAGCTTCTGGATGTGGGAGCAGAGGGGAATATTACAGCTGCTCAGGTGGAAGAAGCAATTCGGCCGGATACCTGTCTGGTTACGGTTATGTTTGCCAATAATGAAATTGGCTCTGTTCTTCCTATAGCGGAAATTGGAGAAGCCTGCCGTGCTCACGGGGTGCTTTTTCATACAGATGCAGTGCAGGCAGCAGGACATATCCCGGTAAATGTGAAGAAACAGAATATTGATATGTTATCTCTTTCCGCACATAAATTTCATGGCCCAAGAGGAATCGGTGCATTGTATGTGAAACGGGGGATTGAACTGACTTCTCTTATGGAGGGCGGCGGCCAGGAGCGTGGAAAACGGCCAGGCACAGAGAATTTACCGGCAATTATGGGAATGGCAGCTGCTCTGAAAGAAGAGTGCACTTTGATGGAACAAAATGAAGCCAAGGTTATCGCCATGCGAGATCGTTTGATTCAGGGGCTTTCGCAGATTCCTTATAGTATACTGAATGGTTCCAGGGAGAAACGCTTGCCTGGTAATGTGAATTTCTGCTTTGAAGGTGTATCCGGTGAAAGCCTGCTGCTTCTTCTGGATAGCAGGGGAATCTGTGCTTCTTCTGGTTCTGCCTGCGCATCAGGTGCCCTGGATCCAAGCCCTGTACTTCTTTCTCTTGGTCTCGCTCCTGAAATCGCCCAGGGCTCCCTCAGAATCAGCCTTGACATTTCCAATACTGAGGAAGAAATCGATTATATGCTGGAAGTGATTCCCCAGGTGGTGGAACAACTCCGCGGAATGTCAGATGATTGGCGGAAAAAGCATTGCGAGGATTAAAAGAATCGTGTATGATACAAGATATGATTATTAGAATAGATTGCTATTTAGTTGATTAAAAGTTCGTCAGGAGGGACGCATTTGGACAATGTGTATTACTCACTCGCCGGCGCAACGCTCCAGCGAACTAATCGCTAACTGCGACTAATGCGTTCGGGAGAGCCCTCACGCATAAGTCTCCGTAAGCGCTGGATTTCGCTTACGCTAAGAGCGCGCCTGAAATGGCTCGCTGGAGTAATACACATTGCCCAAATGCTGTGTGTCGGCTGGGACTTAAACACATTAAATAGTAATAGTTTTCAGTTTTTATGAGGTATAAATATGGAATCAGACAATATGAAAAAAGCATTGATCGCCATGAGTGGCGGCGTAGATTCTTCAGTGGCCGCTTACCTGATGAAGGAGCATGGATATGACTGCATCGGTGTCACCATGAAGCTTTTCCAGAATGAAGATGCCGGTGTGAGCCGCAAAAAAAGCTGCTGTTCTCTGGATGATGTGGAGGATGCAAGGAGCGTAGCACATAATCTTGGAATCCCGTATTACGTGTTTAATTTCACCGCAGATTTTAAAAAACAAGTTATGGACCGCTTCGTAGCAGCCTATGAAAACGGTGCAACTCCCAACCCCTGCATTGACTGCAACCGCTACCTGAAATTCAACAGCCTTTACCATCGTGCAGAAGAATTAGGCTGTCACTATGTAGTAACCGGACACTATGCCAGAATTGAAAAGCGGGAAGATGGAAGATATCTTCTGAAAAAAGCAGCTGACCCTGCAAAAGACCAGAGTTATGTTCTTTACTCTCTTACTCAGGAGCAGCTGGCACACACCATGTTTCCACTTGGAGACATGAATAAACATCAGACCCGCATGATCGCAGACCAGCAGAATTTCTATAACGCAGATAAGCCGGACAGCCAGGATATCTGTTTTGTCCCAGATGGGGATTATGCTGGATTTATCCGCCGGTTTACAGGAAAAGACTATCCGGCAGGCGATTTTACAGATAAAGACGGAAATGTGCTTGGGCATCATAAAGGAATTATTGGCTACACGGTAGGTCAGCGAAAGGGGCTTGGTATTGCAGCCGGGAAGCCGGTTTACGTTACCAAAATCTGTCCGGCAGAGAACCGCGTGATTTTGGGAGATAATGAGGATTTGTTCCATCGCGAACTGGATGTGGAAGACTTTAATTTCATCTCCTTTGATACCCCGCCGGCAGAATTTCGCGCCAAAGCCAAGGTTCGTTACCGCCAGAAGGAGCAGTGGGCAACTGTAAAAGTTACTGGAGAACATAGTGTACACATCATTTTTGATGAGCCCCAGAGAGCTATCACCAAAGGGCAGGCAGCTGTGCTTTATGATGGAGACGTAGTCATTGGCGGCGGTGTGATCACGGGCTGATAAAATCCGAAATTGCATGATATCTGTTGAAAATATATTGATGTAAAACAACCGGAAGAAATATAGCTAGGTCTATATTAAATTCTGGTTGTTTTTTTGTTTATGCAGTCAGTTTACAAAAAATTAAGAATATATCTTTGTTTTATAGATGACTAACCCTATGGGAAAATGTTACAATAACCCATATCAGGCATCAAAGTGGAGCGTATAGATGATAGAATGCCTTTTCAAACACACTCCAGTCAACTACAGTGAAATATTCAGAAATGGAGGTATATGTGGAAAAAAGAAAATTAATCAGAGAACTTCAGTCCCATCAGTCCGTCTTAAAGGAAAAAGCCAGGGAGAAAGCCAGAGAATCCATCAGCGCAGTGATTCCCATTGTACTGATCGTTTTTATACTTGGTTTTACCGTGGCTGCGTTATCTCCAGGCATCCTGGTGGAATTCCTGGTAGGATCTGTGCTTGTGATCCTGGGAATGATCTTTTTTTCCATGGGAGCAGAATTATCCATGACGCCCATGGGAGAACATGTGGGAGGCAGTATGCTTCGCACGAAAAAGTTAGGCTTTATTATAATTATCGGTTTTATTCTGGGCTTTATTATCACAATATCTGAACCAGATCTGCAGGTTCTTGCAGAACAGGTTTCTTCTGTGCCCAATCTGGTGCTGATCTTATCCGTGGCACTTGGTGTTGGTGCGTTTCTTGTTGTGGCCTTATTGCGTATCCTTTTTGGAATTGCACTGCCGCCATTGTTATTCAGTTTCTATATTTTAGTATTTGTATTAGCCATGTTTGTTTCTGAGAATTTTCTGGCAGTGGCATTTGATTCCGGTGGAGTGACCACTGGACCTATGACAGTACCCTTTATTATGGCATTGGGTGTTGGTATTGCATCCATCCGTAATGATAAACATGCCGGAGATGATAGTTTCGGGCTTGTGGCCCTGTGCTCCATTGGACCTATTTTGGCAGTTCTGATTCTGGGACTTTTGTACCACACGGAAGGCAGTGCTGCGCTGGAAGTGGTTTCTGAAGTGGAAAATTCTATAGAACTGGGAAAATTATTTGCAGTTGCACTGCCGAAATATTTTAAGGAGATCGCCGTATCCCTTTTCCCAATTGTTGTTTTCTTCGGAATTTTCCAGATTGTTTCGCTAAAATTGAATAAAACTGTGCTGATCAAAATTTGTATCGGTTTATTTTATACATATATAGGACTTGTTCTGTTTCTTACCGGAGCAAATGTAGGCTTTATCCCAGCTGGAAATTACCTGGGGATGGTATTGGGAAATCTGCCTTATAACTGGATTCTTGTGCCTCTTGGAATGGTGATCGGTTACTTTATTGTAAAAGCCGAGCCTGCGGTATATGTGCTGATGAAGCAGGTTGAGGAGCTGACTGACGGAGCGATTTCCGGGAAATCTATTCAGATCGGTTTGTCTGTGGGTGTGGCAGTCTCTGTTGGGATTTCCATGCTTCGGGTGCTGACCGGAATTTCCATTTTCTATTTTCTGGTGCCAGGCTATGCTATTGCTTTAATTCTCAGCCTGTTTGTGCCGAAAATTTTTACTGCCATTGCATTTGACTCTGGTGGTGTTGCCTCAGGACCTATGACCGCAACCTTTCTCCTTCCTCTTGCACAGGGCGCCTGTGAAGCTGTGGGGGGAAATATTGTGACAGATGCCTTTGGAGTAGTGGCGATGGTTGCCATGACGCCTCTTATTACTCTTCAGGTGCTGGGCTTGGTTTACCAGGTAAAAGGCGGCGAGCTTGGAGGCAAGGGGAAGAATTTGCCTGCGGACAAAATACCAGTGGAAGCTATACCAGTGGCGGAACTGTTTGAAGAACTGGAAGACACAGAAATTATAGAGTTATAGAAAATTAAGAAAATAGGGATTGAGTGTTGACTCAAACACATTATAAATGAACAATTATAGTTAGGAAGACCTAATAGATGCCATTTTTGTGTGGCACAAAGTGGAAGTACAGATTATAGGAATGATGATTGGGTACACTCAGGGAAGATTATGAACAGCAACGAACTTTATAAAGAAAGGAATCATCTATGAGCGAATTATACATGATGGTTACCATCACCAACCGAAAATACATGTCGAAATTTGCAGCACTTTACCGGGAAAATCAGATAGAAGTAGGAACGGTTTCCCTTGGTATGGGAACTGCCTCAAGCTCCATCCTTGACTATATGGGATTAGAAGATGATGAGAAAAGCATCTGTTTTCACTTTGTGACAGAAGCTACCTGGAAAAAGGTGAAAAAGGGCTTGCAGAACCAGCTGCGGATCGACGTGCCCGGAACTGGGATTGCATTTACCATTCCCATGAGCAGCATTGGCGGCAAACGGGAATTGGGATTTCTCATTCAGGGACAGGAGTTTGTAAGAGAGGAGGAAGGTACATTGAAAGAGACAAAGCATGAACTGATCGTGGCAATTGCCAATTACGGATATAACACCCAGGTGATGAAAGCAGCAGAGGAGGGTGGCGCAACCGGCGGTACCGTTCTTCATGGAAAAGGGGTAGGAATGAAGCGCGCCGAACAGTTTCTTGGCGTTTCCCTGGTTTCCGAAAAAGAGGTGATCTTCATTGTGGCAAAATCAGAACAGAAAAATGCCATTATGAGTGCTATCATGGAAAAAGCCGGTCTCACCTCCAAAGCAGGAACCATCGTATTTTCCCTCCCCGTAACCAGCACAGCCGGGCTGCGGATCCTGGAAGATGAGGAAGAAAATTCGTAAACTCCACTTTTTTACGTGGAGAAGTCATGGAAATATTTGCAGATTGGTGATGCTTTTGCATTCTGAGATTATAGTAATAAAATTATGGTGACCGCTTTACAATAGAATAGAACTTATTTTTGAGGAGACATCCTATGCTTGGAAAGGCAATAAGAAAGGCGGTTTTACCTATTTTGCTGGCCAGTCTCATGGTGGGAACTGGCTGTCGGATTGTATATGGGAAAGCAGATATATCGTTGAATGAAAGGGCAGAAAATTTTACAAGTGATAATACCGCTGCATCCCCGGAAGAACAAGAAAAAACCACGGAGCCAGCAGCACCTGATGATGCGCTTGTGCAGGCACCTTCTGCTCTTTTAATGGAGGCCAGTACAGGCACTGTAATTTACGAAAAAGATTCGGATACCAGGCGAAGTCCAGCGAGTATTACAAAGATTATGACGTTAATCCTGATTTTCGATGCGTTGGAGAATGGTACACTGAAAATGGATGATCTGGTAACCACCAGTGCCTATGCGAAATCTATGGGTGGCTCCCAGGTATTTCTGGAGGAAGGAGAAACCCAGGACGTGGAGACTATGATCAAGTGCATTGTGATCGCCTCTGGAAATGACGCCAGTGTAGCAATGGCAGAGCATATTGGAGGCAGCGAGCAGGAATTTGTGCGGCAGATGAATGAGCGGGCAGCAGGGCTTGGAATGGAGAATACCCATTTTGTAGACTGCTGTGGATTGACAGAATCCACAGATCACTACACAACTGTCCGGGACATTGCCATTATGAGCCGGGAGCTGATCACCAAATATCCGAAGATCCTGGAGTACTCTTCTATATGGATGGAAAATATTACTCATGTGACCAGACAAGGCTCCAAAGAGTTTTGCTTAACGAACACTAACAAACTCCTTCGAAGCTACGACGGATGCATCGGTCTGAAAACTGGAAGTACCAGTCTGGCAAAGTATTGCGTATCTGCTGTGGCGTCCCGAAATAACATTACCTTGATTTCTGTAGTTATGGCAGCACCCGATTACAAAGTTCGTTTCAAGGACGCCGCTGCCATGCTGAACTACGGTTTTTCAAAATGCAGCTTTTACACGGATGAAAATCCCGAAAAGCTTCCCCAGATAGAGGTCCGAAAAGGAACCAAACCTACTACAGAAATAAAATATGAAAAGAACTTCCAGTATCTGAGCACCGACGGCAAAACCATAGGCGAAGTGGAACGGAAACTGAATCTGGAAACTCAGGTCCAGGCGCCTGTAAAAGAAGGCGATGTTGCCGGTACCCTGGAGTATTACCAGAATGGACAAAAGCTTGGAGAGGTGAACATTCTTTTTTCTGAAACTATAGAAAAAGCAACCTATAAAAACTGTCTGGAAAAGCTATTAAAGCTATTGTAAAGAACGTAGTATGGCAGGAGAACCTGATTTTCACCTTTGCCCCTAAAAAGTTACTGTTCACTGGTAACGTTCCGCGAGGCGTTTTTTGTGAACAAAGTTCACAGAAAACCCGAGAATTGCGGCGCGAAATCATGCGAATGCATGATTTCTGTGCATCGCGAAGCGCGTTACTGTGAACGGAGTGAACAGTAACCCTAAAAATAGTTATACAAATTAAAGAAGCATTTTGACAAAACAGTCCTCGTCGGTTTATAATAAACTCTGTATGAAAATTTTTGCTGATGTCTTACAAAAATATAGCAGCAAAAGCGGAGGGAAATCATATGAAACAAGAGAAAAAACAGCCTGGCAGATTAAAGATGCTTGCAGGCTATTATAAACCATATAAGGGACTGTTTTTTGCAGATCTTTTTTTTGCATTCCTTGGGGCAGCAGTGACACTTGTCATTCCACTGATGGTTCGTTATATTATGAATTCCATAAGTGAAATGTCAGCGGATGAAGCGAAGACCATGATTTTGAAAATCGGGGTGGGAATGCTGGTACTGATCCTGGTGCAGCTTGGAAGCCGTTATTTTATTACCTATTATGGACATATGATGGGCGCTTATATTGAGCATGATATGCGAAACGAGATATTCAGCCATTACCAGAAGCTCTCTTTTGCATTTTATGATAATCAGAAGGTCGGCCAGCTTCTTTCCAGGATCACAAGTGATCTTTTTGATATTACAGAGCTTCTCCACCATGGACCGGAGGATATTCTGATCTCAGTGATCAAGCTGTTCGGAGCACTGATCATTCTTATGAATGTGAAGCCGCAGATGGCGCTGCTGTGCTTCGCAGTTGTAATTATTATGCTGATCTATGCACTGATTTATAATAAAAAGATGAAAAGTGCATTTAAGGAAAACCGTGTGCGCATGGGCGAGATCAACAGCCAGATCGAGGACAGTCTTTCCGGAATCCGTGTGGTAAAATCTTTTGGAAATGAGAAGCGCGAGATTGAGAAATTCCGTAAAGGAAATGAGCGTTTTGTGGATTCCAAGCGTGTGACTTACCGCTATATGGCAGGTTATCATGCAGGCATGGATGCGTTTACCACGCTGATCACAGTTACTGCACTGGTTTCCGGAGCCATGTTCCTGGCGGCAGGAGATTTAAGCGCCACAGATCTTGTGACCTTCCTTTTGTATATTAACAATTTTACAGAGCCGGTTACCAAGCTGGTAAACTTTACCGAGCAGTTCCAGAACGGCTACAGTGGTTATGACCGCTTCCTGGAAATGATGTCCATTGCGCCGGATATTGAGGATGCGCCGGATGCAGTTTCTATGGATCATGTAAAAGGAGATATCCGCTTCGAGAATGTTTCTTTCCACTATGAAGACCACAATGAAAAAGTACTTTCCAACGTAAATCTGGAGGTAAAGCCCGGTGACTATGTTGCCCTTGTAGGCACTTCCGGAGCTGGAAAGACTACCCTTTGCAGCCTGATCCCCAGATTTTATGATGTTTCATCCGGTGCCATTTATCTGGATGGAAAAGATATCCGAAAGATCAAACTGAAGGATCTTCGTAATCAGATTGGCATTGTGCAGCAGGATGTATACCTGTTTGCAGGAAACATTATGGAAAATATCCGGTATGGCCGTCCGGACGCTACCGATGAGGAAGTTATCCGCGCAGCCAAGCTTGCCAATGCCCACGACTTTATCATGGAAATGCCGGATAACTATGGCACAGACATTGGACAGCGCGGCGTGAAGCTTTCCGGAGGACAGAAACAGCGTCTTTCCATTGCGAGAGCTTTTCTGAAGAATCCGCCGATCCTGATTTTTGATGAGGCAACATCCGCCCTGGATAACGAAAGTGAGAAGGTAGTGCAGCAATCTCTGGAACGTCTTGCCAAAGACCGAACCACCTTTGTGATCGCCCATCGTCTTTCCACGATCCGCAATGCCAGAAGGATCCTGGTGCTGACCGAAGATGGAATTGCAGAAGAAGGTACACATCAGGAGCTGATGGAGAAGGACGGCGTATATGCGAAACTTTGCAAAGCCGGATTGTGATCGTAAACAGCAATTATATGCGAAAGGATGAATTGCAGAATGAAAGAAATAAGAACCGAAGACGCAGTGGGCCAGATCCTCTGCCATGATATTACACAGATTATAAAGGATGAGAAGAAAGGCGTTCTGTTTTCCAAAGGACATATTGTGAAAGAAGAGGACATTCCGCTGCTCCTTTCTGTTGGAAAAGAACATCTTTTTGTGTGGGAAAAGAAAGAAGGCATTCTTCATGAAAATGAGGGCGCTGATATCTTGTATAAAATCTGTGCAGGAGATTCCATGCATGGAACTGATGTGAAAGAAGGCAAGATCGAACTGGTAGCAGACGAGGATGGAGTTCTGAAAATCCGCAGAGATGCCCTTCTGGCAGTGAATTCTCTGGGGGAGATGATGATCGCTTCCCGCCACGGGGACTTCCCGGTAAAAAAAGGAGATAAACTGGCTGGCACCAGGATCATCCCTCTTGTAATCGAAAAAGAAAAAATGGACAAAGCTGTGGAAGCTGCTGGACCGGAACCGATTTTTTCCATTCTTCCCTATCACCTCAAAAAAGTTGGGATCGTTACAACTGGAAGCGAGGTAAAAAAAGGTCTGATTCAGGATACCTTTACCCCTGTATTAAAAGAAAAGCTTTCCGAGTACCCCACTGAGGTGATCGGTCAGACGACTCCGGGAGATGACAAGGCACAGATCACAGCCGACATTATGGAATTTATTAACCAGGGTGCAGATATGGTAGTCTGCAGCGGCGGCATGAGTGTAGATCCAGATGACCGTACACCTGGAGGAATCCGTGATACAGGAGCCAGAGTTGTTACTTACGGTGCACCGGTACTGCCAGGAGCCATGCTTCTCATCGCTTACTATGAGAAAGAGGGAAAACGCATCCCGATCCTTGGCCTTCCCGGATGTGTCATGTATGCGAAGCGCACTGTATTTGACCTGGTTCTGCCAAGAATCATGGCAGACGATGAAATTTTCCCGGAAGAAGTTGCTGCATACGGAGAAGGCGGTCTCTGCCTGAACTGCAAAGTCTGTACTTTCCCCAACTGTGGATTTGGAAAGTAAGCTCTGGAAATTACAAAGTATTTAAGGAGATTTATGGAAAAATTTCGAACTGCAACCTATGAAGTCCATAACCCGAAAATAAAAAAAAGCGTGCGCTTTGCTGTTCTTGCAGACCTTCACGGAAGCATTTTCGGCGAAGAGAACAATACTTTGCTGAAAAAAATCCAGGAATATGCCCCTGATGCCATTCTTCTTGCCGGAGACATGGTGGTTCGGATGGATCCTTCCACCCTGGAAACCGCCAGGAAGCTGCTTTGTACATTGGCGAAGAACTTTCCTATTTTTTACGCCATGGGAAATCACGAAACCAAAATGAAGGCCAAAGAGCACATTTATCGGAATGAGTATCTGGAATATCAGGCAGAATTGAAACAAAAAGGAATCTGTTTCCTGGCAAATGAGAAGAACAAAGTTGTTCTGGCTGGCAATTCCTTTGTGGTAAATGGACTGGAACTTCCACTGGAATACTATCATAAGCCTTTTTCCCCGAAGCTCACTTCTGAAAAAATGGAAGAGCTTATGGGAAAGCCAGATCCGGAGGCCATAAATATTCTGCTTGCCCATAACCCCAAATATGGCAGAACCTATTTCCGCTGGGGTGCAGACCTGATCCTGTCTGGACATTACCATGGCGGTGTGCTCCGTTTTTCCAGACATGTGGGAGCCATCAGCTCTCAGTTTATACCTTTTCCCAAATACTGTTGCGGCGATTTTTACAAAAATGGCAAATGTATGATCGTAAGTGCAGGTCTTGGGGAACACACAGTGCCTCTTCGGATCCATAATCCAAGAGAGCTGATTTTTATAGAAATGAAACCGTAAGGGAGAGAGGAAAGCGCATGGCAATTCCCGTAAAACTGAATGTTTTTGAAGGACCGCTTGATCTGCTCCTTCACCTTATTGATAAAAATAAAATTGATATTTATGATATACCGATTGTGGAGATTACGGATCAGTACATGGAATACATTCACGCTATGGAAAAAGAAGACCTTGGTATTATGAGTGAGTTTATGGTCATGGCCGCTACGCTTCTGGATATCAAGTGCCGGATGCTTCTTCCAAAAGAGATCAATGAAGAAGGAGAAGAAGAGGATCCCAGAGCGGAGCTGGTTCAGAAACTTCTGGAATATAAGATGTATAAATATATGTCTTATGAGCTGAAGGACAAGATGGACGATGCCAGCGGCGTCTATTTCCGTGAGCCGGATGTGCCCAGGGAGGTGCTTCAGTACCGGGAACCAGTGGATCCCTCAGAACTTCTGGCTGGTCTTACTCTTGAGAAGTTAAACGCCATTTACCAGTCGATCATCAGGCGGCAGGACGACAGACGGGACCCTATCCGAAGCCAGTTTGGAAAAATCGAGAAGGAAGAAGTCAGTCTTTCTGATAAAATGCTGGAGATGAAAGAATTTGCAAAGACTCACAGGAAATTCAGCTTTCGGGACCTGTTGAAAAAGCAGTGCTCCAAAGTACAGGTAATCGTTACCTTCCTTTCTGTTCTGGAACTGATAAAAATGGGACACATTCATGTGGTTCAGGAAGAGATCTTTGATGACATCCAGATCAATGTTGTGACGGAGCCAGAAACCTGGAAGAATCTGACAGAGTTTGCAGAGGAAGAAGGATAGTATATGGAAATTAAACGATTAGAAGGTGCCGTTGAGGCAATTCTGTTTGCGATGGGTGAATCTGTGGAATTAGGTCAGATTGCGAAAGCAATTCAGCAGGATAAGCCGACTACAGAAAAATTACTCCATAATCTGATGGATAAATATAAGGATGAGGGAAGGGGAATCCAGATCATTGAGCTGGAAGGCTCTTATCAGCTGTGCACCAAACGGGATTACTATGGCTGTCTGATCCGGATTGCCATGCAGCCTAAGAAACCTGCCCTTACAGATGTTATGCTGGAAACGCTGTCTATTATTGCCTATAAGCAGCCTGTGACAAAAGCTGAGATTGAAAAGATCCGGGGAGTAAAAAGCGATCATGCAGTAAATAAGCTGGTTGAGTATAATCTGGTAAAGGAGCTTGGACGTCTTGATGCACCTGGACGGCCGATCCTTTTCGGCACTACAGAAGAATTTCTTCGCACATTTGGTGTGCAGGGTCTGGAAGAGCTGCCGGCTGTGGATCCGGTAAAAATGGCGGATTTTAAGGCTGAGGCCGAAGAGGAAGTACAGCTGAAGCTGGATATATAAGACAGGACAAGTAAGCCACAGATAAACTGCAGACGATATAACAGAACAAGTAAGCCGCGGATAAACTGCAGACAATGAAACAGGACAAGTAAGCCGCAGATAAACTGCAGGCGATAAGACAGGAGAGAAAAAATGCCCACAACATATGCACATGATTTGTTTGGTCAGAAAGTATACAGACAATTGCCCGATCAAGTGAAAGAAATTATTCGGAAAAACGGTGAACTGTATCGGATCGGTCTTCACGGACCGGATATTTTCTTCTATTATTTTATTTTTAAGAATCACGTAAGCAGTGTAGGATACCGTATGCACAAAGAAAAAGCCCGGGCTTTTTTTACCCAGGGAATGGCGCAGGTCAGAGAGACTGGTGATGAGGCACTTCTTGCCTATCTTCTTGGCTTTGGCTGTCATTATCTTCTGGACTCTTCCTGTCATCCTTTTGTAAATGAAATGAATGATAAGGGCAGGATTTCCCACAGCCTTCTGGAAATTGAATTTGACCGCTTCCTTATGGAAGAAAATGGAAAAAATCCATATGCCTTTTATCCTTCTGATTGTATCAAAGCAAAACGCAAAAATGCAGCGGAAATCCACAAGGCTTTTCCTCTTGTAAAAACAGGAGATATTCTTCTGAGCCTTAAACTGATGAAATTTATGACAAATCTGCTGGTATGTGACGATGGCGGGACAAGACGGGCGCGCTTGTCGAAGCTTTCCAGCCTTGGAGGAAGAAGAGCACAGTCTGCTTTGATCGATCACTATATGATGGCTCAGCCGGCAGGTGGCAGCAGGGAACCTGTGGAACAGCTGAATACATTGTTTGAAAAAGAGGTGAAAGAGGCACCGGCAGAATTGTTGGAGCTGTATCAGCTTTCCCAGGAGGACAGGCTGTTGTCTGAGCGATGGGATCTGACTTACAATGGTTAGCTGTGATATACAAATTGAAAATTGAACCAATTTCAGGGACAGGTATTTCTGTAAGATACCTGTTCTTTTTATCAGGTAAAACTTGTAGAGTGAGCTTTGCATAGTTTGGGACAGGTTCGCGTAAAATACTATAAACGGAATGTGGGGTGGACTATGAAAAGCAGATACAGATTCTTTTGTCTTACACTGACTTTTGTACTTGTTTTATGCACTGCTGGCCAGGTGTCAGGAAGCACTGGCACAGACGAAAAAAAGGCTGTCAGCTCCATTGTGCAGATGATACCGGCAGCTGTTGATATGAAAGAAACAGACGGACCTGGAAATCTCTATGCCTTATCAGCAGTTCTTATGGATGGGGATTCTGGCCGGGTACTGTACGAAAAAGAGGGCTATATAGCTCGTCCGAATGCCAGTACCACAAAGGTAATGACCTGTATCCTTGCCTTGGAGAAGGGCTCCGGTGATGATTATGTAATGGTGTCAGAAAATGCGGCCTCTCAACCAGAAGTAAAGCTGAATTTAAAGGAAGGGGAGCAGTATTACCTGGAAGATCTTCTTTATTCTTTAATGTTGAAAAGCCATAATGATACGGCCGTGGCAATTGCTGAACACATTGGCGGTTCTGTGGAAGGGTTTGCAAAAATGATGAATGCAAAAGCAAAGGAGATTGGCTGCACGAACACTCATTTTGTTACGCCGAACGGTCTTGACAGTGCAGATGCAGGAGGCATTCATCAGACTACCGCAAGAGATCTGGCTTTGATCATGAGCTATGCGGTGAAAAATAAAGCATTTCTTCATATTACACAGACCAGGGATTATTCTTTTTCTGATATTTCAGGAAAACGTCAGTTTTCTGTCCATAATGCAAATGCATTTCTTGATATGACTCCGGACGCCATTTCAGGAAAAACAGGTTTTACAGGAAATGCGGGTTATTGTTATGTGGCAGCCTGTGAAAATGAGGAAAGAAAATTTATTATTTCCCTTCTTGGCTGCGGCTGGCCGAATAATAAGACATATAAATGGAAAGATGCCATGAAACTGCTGGAATATGGCAAAGCAAATTTTCACAAGGAAACCTACTGGCAGGAGCCGGAGATTCCGGCTATACCAGTAAAGGATGGGACTGACGAAAGCAGCGGGAAAGAATCTGGTAAAGAAAACCAGGAAAATTCCGGGAAAATTTTCACAGAAATCGGGACAGGTTTCGCAGATGCATATATAAATGGACAGATCCAGGCATCCGATTCTGACAAAAAGAAGCAGATCCTTCTGAAAGAAGGGGAAAAGATTACCTGTCGTCTGCGTATTGAGAAAAATTTGACAGCGCCTGTGAAAAAGGGGCAGAAAATTGGTCAGGTCACTTTTAGCCTTGGAGAACTTGTCCTGGATAACTATTTTGTGACAGCAGATCGCAATATCGTCAAAATCACCTATTTATGGTGTGCAAACAAGGTGTTTCATGACTTTTTTCACTAAAAAGCCTGACGGAATATGTATGATATATAAAAAAATCCCCCGAAAATCGAGGGATTTTTTTGCATAAAAACACGGAAAACTATTGAAAAATTGTGTGAAAAAATGTACAATTAGAATCGGCAGAATTTTTGGTTATACTTTTAAATTATTATAAAATGGAGGGCAAGAAAGAATGAGTAACGCAACACAAAGTTTAGCGGGCACAAGAATCACTTCTTTGCTTGACGCGAACAGTTTTGTTGAGATCGGCCAAAGTGTAACAGCCAGAAATACAGATTTCAACATGACTGAAAAAAAAGCACCTTCAGACGGTGTTATTACCGGATATGGTGTAATCGATGGAAATCTGGTGTATGTGTACAGCCAGGATGTTTCCGTACTGAACGGAACAGTTGGTGAAATGCATGCCAAGAAGATTACCAGACTTTATGATATGGCTATGAAGACCGGTGCTCCGGTGATCGGCCTGATCGATTGTGCAGGTCTCCGTCTTCAGGAGGCAACTGACGCATTGGAAGCATTCGGTGAAATTTATATGAAACAGACTCTGGCATCCGGACTGATTCCACAGATCACAGGTATCTTCGGTACCTGCGGTGGTGGTATGGCACTTGTACCGGCACTGACAGACTTCACATTTGTTGAAGAGAAGAAAGGCAAACTGTTTGTAAACACCCCGAACGCCCTTGAAGGCAATCACGTTTCCAAATGTGACACATCCTCTGCCAGATTCCAGAGCGAAGAGACAGGTCTTGTAGACGGAATCGGTACTGAGGACGAGATCCTTGGTAAAATCCGTGAACTCGTAACATATCTGCCATCTAACTGCGAAGACACTGATTCTTACATGGAGTGCACAGACGACCTGAACCGTGTATGCGAGGATATTGAGAACTGCACAGGCGACACAGCCATTGCACTTTCCAGAATCGCTGATAACGGACAGTTCTTCGAGGTAAAAGCTGACTACGGCAAGAGTGTTGCTGTTGGATTTATCAGACTGAACGGCGCTACCGTTGGTGCTGTTGCAAACAGAAGCGAGAGCTATGATGTAGAAGGCAAAAAGGTATGGGAGTCTGATGGTACCCTTAGTGCACGCGGTGCAAGAAAAGCAGCAGAGTTCGTAAAATTCTGTGACGCTTTCGAGATCCCGGTACTTACTCTTACAAATGTAAACGGCTTTAAGGCTACTGTATGTGGCGAGAAGATGATGGCGAAATCTGTCGGAGCACTGGTTCATGCATTTGCAGACGCTACTGTTCCGAAGGTTAACGTTGTGATCGGCAAAGCATTTGGAACCGCTTACACAGCTATGAACAGCAAAGCAATCGGTGCAGACATGGTATACGCATGGGAGAACGCAGAGATCGGTATGATGGATGCAGACCTTGCAGCCAAGATCATGTATGCAGGCGATGACGCAGCAGCTCTTACTGAGAAAGCAGCTGAGTACAGAGAACTTCAGAACTCTGTTTCCTCTGCAGCAGCAAGAGGATATGTTGACACCATTATCAGCCCGGCTGATACAAGAAAATATGTGATCGGTGCATTTGAAATGCTGTTCACAAAAAGGGAAGAACGTCCGTCCAAGAAACACGGCACGGTCTAAGCGAGGTGGAGCATATGAAACAGATTTTTAAGAAAGTATCCTCCCTTTGCACAGTACTTCTCATGATGGCAGTTCTCACTCTTACCGGAGTATCCTCCGTATGGGCAGCTGATGAGGTTGATGACACGGTAAAGCAGACCCTGGTCACTACCGCTGAGGGACTTACCGATACCATCATTGCTCTCAGTGATGAAGATATTGAGAATTATACCAAGTCATCTGATGAGTTTACTGTTGGAGCAATGACTGCATGGGCAGGCTCCAAGGATGAAGTTGGGGCTTTAAAGGAGAGAACCGGAGAGACAGAGGTGAAGGCTTCTGACGATGGATATACCGTTACTGTACCGGTCTCCTTCGAGAAAGCAGATGCAAATTTCGTTTATATTTTCGATGCTTCTACAGGAACACCTACATCCCTTACTGTTGATGTACAGTATTCCATGGCTGAGACCTTAAGAAGAGCTGTTATGAATACTATCATGGGTATTGCAATCGTATTCATCGTTCTTATTTTCCTGAGCTTCCTGATCTATCTGTTCAGATTCATCCCGAATCCGGAAGCAAAGAAAAAAGCTCAGGCTGCAGCAGCCCCTGCCCCTGCACCGGTGGCAGCACCAGTGGAAGCTGCAGAAGCAGACGATACAGAACTGATCGCGGTTATCGCAGCAGCAATTGCAGCAGCTGAGGGAACCACTACAGATGGATTCGTTGTTCGTTCCATCCGCAAAATCAATCGTAAAAAGAGATAAATACAGGAGGATCCTAAAATGAAAAGTTATACAATTACCGTTAACGGAACAGCATATGAAGTAACTGTTGAAGAGACAGGAAGCGTTTCCGCACCAGCAGCTGCAGCTCCTGCAGCAGCTCCGAAAGCAGCACCGGCACCGAAGGCAGCTCCTAAGGCAGCAGCCGGAGCAGGCGCAGTTAAGGTTGCAGCTTCCGTACCTGGAAAGGTTCTGAAAATCGCAGCAAGCGTTGGACAGGCTGTAAAAGCCGGTGACAACATTGTAATCCTGGAATCCATGAAGATGGAGATCCCGGTTGTAGCTCCTCAGGACGGAACCGTTGCAAGCATTGACGTTGCAGAAGGTGCCTCTGTAGAAAATGGAGATACCCTGGCAACAATGAACTAAGTCGGGAGGTAATAGGATGTCTTACGTAGCAGACACTTTGTCCAACCTGATCCATCAGACCGCATTTTTTAATCTGACATGGGGTAACTACCTGATGATCGTGGTTGCTTGTGTATTCTTATATCTTGCCATTGCAAAGGGATTTGAGCCTCTGCTGCTTGTTCCCATTGCATTTGGTATGCTCCTTGTTAATATTTATCCGGACATTATGGCAAATCCGGAAGACATGTCCAACGGTGTTGGTGGTCTTCTTCATTACTTCTACATCCTTGATGAGTGGAGTATTCTTCCTTCCCTTATCTTTATGGGTGTAGGTGCCATGACAGACTTTGGTCCGCTGATCGCGAATCCGAAAAGCTTCCTGATGGGTGCTGCAGCGCAGCTCGGTATCTATATAGCTTACTTCCTTGCAATCTTCCTTGGATTCAATGGAAAAGCAGCAGCAGCAATCTCCATCATCGGTGGTGCAGATGGTCCGACCTCCATTTTCCTTGCTGGTAAGCTTGGTCAGACTGCTCTTATGGGACCGATCGCCGTGGCGGCATATTCCTATATGTCACTGGTTCCGATCATCCAGCCTCCGATCATGAAACTGTTTACTACTGAGAAAGAGCGTAAAATCAAGATGGAGCAGCTTCGTCCTGTATCCAAGCTTGAGAAGATCCTCTTCCCAATCGTAATCACAATCGTTGTCTGCATGATTCTTCCGACAACAGCTCCTCTGGTTGGTATGCTTATGCTTGGTAACCTGTTCAGAGAGTGCGGCGTTGTAAAACAGCTTACAGAGACAGCTTCCAATGCACTTATGTACATCGTAGTTATCCTTCTTGGTACATCTGTTGGTGCTTCCACAAGTGCAGAGGCATTCCTGAATGTGGACACTTTGAAGATCGTTGTATTAGGTCTTGTGGCATTTGCATGTGGTACTTTCGGCGGTGTTATGCTCGGAAAGGTTATGTGCAAGCTTACAGGCGGCAAGATCAATCCGCTTATTGGTTCCGCCGGTGTATCTGCGGTACCTATGGCAGCCCGTGTTTCCCAGAAGGTTGGTGCTGAGGCAGATCCTACCAACTTCCTTCTGATGCATGCAATGGGACCAAACGTTGCCGGTGTTATCGGTACAGCCGTTGCTGCAGGAGCATTTATGGCTATTTACGGAATCTAATAATGATACCAGAAATTCGGATTTTTCCCGGCTTTCTATAGTGAAACCGGGAAGTCCGGATGAACTAAATAAATAAGGAGAACAATTATGGCAGAAATTGAAAAAAAACCTGTTAAAATTGTGGAAACTATTCTGCGTGATGCACATCAGTCCCTGATTGCAACCCGTATGACAACAGAGCAGATGCTTCCAATCGTTGATAAACTTGATAAAGTAGGCTACCATGCAGTTGAGTGCTGGGGCGGTGCTACTTTCGATGCAAGCCTTCGTTTCCTTCATGAGGATCCGTGGGAAAGACTTCGTAAATTACGTGCAGGATTTAAGAACACAAAGCTGCAGATGCTTTTCCGTGGCCAGAACATTCTTGGATACCGTCCATACGCTGATGATGTTGTAGAGTATTTTGTTCAGAAATCTCTGGCAAATGGTATCGATATCATCCGTATTTTCGACTGTATGAACGACCTTCGCAACCTTCAGACTGCTGTACATGCTGCAAACAAAGAGCATGGCCATGCACAGGTTGCTCTTTCCTATACACTTGGTGATGCTTATACTCTTGAGTACTGGACAAGCATTGCGAAACGTATCGAGGAAATGGGTGCAGACTCTATCTGTATCAAAGATATGGCCGGTCTTCTTCTTCCATATAAGGCAACTGAGCTTGTTACAGCCCTGAAAGAGACTGTTAAGATCCCGATCGATCTTCATACACATTACACCTCTGGTGTAGCTTCCATGACTTACTTAAAAGCTGTTGAAGCTGGTGTCGATATCATCGATACTGCAATGTCTCCATTTGCACTGGGTACTTCCCAGCCTGCAACTGAGGTTATGGTTGAGACCTTCAAAGGCACTCCATATGATACCGGATTTGATCAGCAGCTTCTTGCTGAGATCGCAGACTACTTCCGTCCAATGCGTGACGAGGCTCTTGAGAGCGGCCTTCTGAATCCGAAGAACCTTGGCGTAAACATTAAGACTCTTCTGTATCAGGTACCGGGTGGTATGTTATCCAACCTTACTTCCCAGCTGAAAGAGCAGCATGCAGAAGACAAGTTCTATGATGTTCTTGAGGAAGTTCCGCGTGTGCGTAAAGACCTTGGTGAGCCGCCGCTTGTTACTCCGTCTTCCCAGATCGTTGGTACACAGGCTGTATTTAACGTTCTTATGGGCGAGAGATACAAGATGGTTACCAAAGAGACAAAGGATGTTCTCAGCGGAAAATATGGCGCTACAGCAAAACCATTCAATCCGGAAGTTCAGAAGAAATGCATCGGTGATACGAAGCCGATCACATGCCGTCCGGCAGATCTTCTTGAGAATGAGCTGGGCAAACTTGAAGGCGAGATGGCACAGTATAAAGAGCAGGATGAGGACGTTCTGTCCTATGCACTGTTCCCACAGGTTGCTACTGACTTCTTCAAGTATCGTCAGGCTCAGGAGAAAAAGGTGGATGAGACTGTTGCTGATACCAAAAACGGAGCATATCCGGTTTAATCAGTGAGGAATAAGGATTTCTATGGGACAGGTTATATGCTGATCCTATAGAAATTACGACGAAAGACACGTGCAGAGAAGGTTTTTGCACGTGTCTTTTTAAAAAATATACACAAAACTGTTTGAATCCGGTATGAAAAAAATATTCTACAGTGGGCAAATATCGCCAGGGGCGGCTGGTCACAACCTGGGAATTCCGCAGAAAAAGGTTTTCGAACAGATTTATGAAAGGTATCTAAATGAGTAAAATATTGATCGTAGGCGGCGGAGCTGCTGGAATGATGGCCGGTGTTTATCTGGCAAGGGCAGGACATGAGGTCCACATTCTGGAGAAAAATGAGAAACTTGGAAAGAAAGTGTATATTACAGGAAAAGGCAGATGCAATGTTACAAATAACTGTGACACGGAAGAACTGTTCCGGGCAGTTATGTCTAACCCGAAATTCCTGTACAGTGCTTTCTATTCTTTTACACCCCAGGACGTAATGGAATTCTTTGAAGAAGCGGGAGTTCCACTGAAGACAGAGAGAGGTAACCGGGTTTTCCCTGTGTCTGACCATTCTTCAGATATTATCCGCGGTCTGGAACGGGAACTTAAGAAAGCTGGCGCATATATCCATCTTCGCACAGAGGTGAAAAATGTGAAGGTCAGTCCTTATGAGGAACCGGACGTGGATGAGAAAAAGGCACATCACAGCCAGGTAACCGGTGTAGAACTGGCAGATGGAAGTTTTATGGAGGGCGACCATGTTCTGGTTGCCACTGGAGGACTTTCCTATCAGTCAACAGGCTCCACAGGGGATGGTTATCGCTTTGCAGAGGAAACCGGCCATAAAGTAACGGAGCTTTCTCCGTCTCTGGTTCCTCTTAAGACAAAAGAGGATTATATCCCAAGACTTCAGGGACTTTCCTTAAAAAACTCTGAACTTACGATTAAGTCAGGCAAAAAGGTGCTTTTCCAGGATTTTGGCGAGATGATGTTCACCCACTTTGGCGTGACAGGCCCCATGATTTTATCTGCAAGCGCACATATTGGCAAACAACTGCAGAAATCCGGAGAGCTGAATGCTTATCTGGATCTGAAGCCTGCCCTTACCATGGAACAGCTGGATGCCAGAATTCTGCGGGAATTTGAGGCAGGACAGAACAAACAGTTTAAGAATGTGATCGGCGTACTTTTTCCATCATCCCTTACACCTGTCATGCTGGAACTGGGTGGTATTTCTCCGGAAAAAAAGATACACGATATTTCCAGGGAAGAAAGAATGCACTTTGAAGAACTGGTGAAAGCTTTCCCATTTACCATCAATGGAATGGGAGAATATAAAGAAGCAGTTATTACAAGAGGTGGTGTTTCTGTGAAGGATATCCAGCCTGGTACTATGGAATCCAGAAGGGTAAAGAAGCTTTATTTTATCGGAGAAGTACTGGATCTGGATGCAGTGACCGGCGGTTATAATCTCCAGATTGCATGGTCTACCGCATATCTTGCAGCTATGGCATTGAAAAATGAATAAAAATCTGTTATAAATGTAAGAAGTGAAAAAACTGCGATTTAAGAGGAGGTAACAGAGAAAATGGGATGTAACATTGCCATTGACGGGCCGGCAGGAGCAGGCAAAAGCACAATTGCAAAGAGAGTGGCAAAGGAACTGTCTTTTATTTATGTAGATACAGGCGCTATGTACCGTGCCGTTGCACTTTATTTGCTGAGAAATGAAATTGACGGAACAGATGCGGAAGCAGTTGCAGGTAACTGTCAGAGCGCTGAGGTTTCCATTCGATATGAAAATGGAGAGCAAGTTGTAATTCTTAACGGTGAGAATGTAAATCAGTATATCCGTACGGAAGAGGTTGGAAACATGGCATCCAAAACATCTGCAAACCCGGCGGTAAGGGCACATCTTCTCAATCTTCAGAGAAATCTGGCAGCAAAGAACGATGTGGTAATGGATGGCAGGGATATTGGAACTGTAGTTCTTCCGGACGCACAGGTGAAGATTTATCTTACTGCCAGCGTGGAGACCAGAGCTAAGAGGCGTTATGATGAATATCTTGCCAAGGGCGAGAGTGCTGATCTTGAAGAAATCAAGAAAGACATTGAAAACCGGGATCATCAGGATATGACAAGAGAAATTTCTCCTCTTCGCCAGGCTGAGGATGCAGTGCTTGTGGATTCTTCTCTTATGAACATTGATGAAGTGGTAGCTGCGATCCTTGGAATTTACAAAGATAAGGTGGAATAAACCATGGAAGTAAAAGTTGCAAAAACAGCAGGCTTTTGCTTTGGCGTGCAGCGTGCAGTAGATAAGGTATATGAACTGATCGACAGCTGTCCGGACAGGCTTTTTACCCTGGGCCCCATCATCCACAATGAAGAAGTGGTAAATGATCTGGAAAAGAAAGGTGTCCGTGTTGCTTCAGAAGAAGAACTGAAAACTCTTCCAGAGGGCAGCACCGTAGTGATCCGCTCACACGGTGTTGGAAAAAAAGTCTACGATCAGCTGGAAGAGTGCGGCCTTTCCTATGTGGACGTGACCTGTCCTTTTGTCCTGAAGATCCACCGGATTGTGGAAAAGGAGAGCAAAGCCGGTTCCCATATTGTGATCATTGGAGATCCGGATCATCCTGAGGTTGTGGGAATCTGCGGCTGGTGTATAGGACCATATACTGTGATCCGCACCAAACAGGACGCACTGGATTTCGTGCCTCCGGAAGGCAAAAATGTGTGCATTGTGTCGCAGACCACATTTAATTATAATAAATTTAAAGATTTAGTTGAAATTCTCCGCAAAAAGAGGTATGATAATACTGTTTTAAATATTCTTAATATTTTAAACACTATTTGTAATGCTACCGAAGAACGGCAGAGAGAAGCAAAGAGCATAGCCGGAGAGGTAGACACTATGTTAGTCGTAGGAGGCCGACATAGTTCCAATACTCAAAAGCTGTTTGAAATATGTAAAAAGGAATGTGAAAATACTTACTATATACAAACACCTGTAGACTTGGATTCAGATATGTTCCAATGCAGTAGTTATGTAGGTATTACAGCAGGGGCTTCAACCCCAAAGAAAATTATTGAGGAGGTTCAAGAACATGTCAGAATTAAGTTTTGAACAGATGCTGGAAGATTCCGTAAAAACAATCAGAAATGGAGAAATCGTACAGGGAAAGGTCATCGATGTGAAAGAAGATGAAATTATCCTGAATATTGGCTATAAAGCTGATGGTATTATCACCAAGAGTGAATATAGCAATGATCCTTCCGTAGTACTCACAGACGCTGTACATGTAGGTGACTCCATGGAAGCCAAAGTGCTTAAGGTAAACGATGGCGAAGGCCAGGTTATCTTAACCTACAAGAGACTTGCTGCAGAGAAAGGCAATAAACGCCTTGAGGAAGCATTCGAGAACCAGGAAGTATTAAAGGCTCCTGTAACTCAGGTACTTGACGGTGGATTATGTGTTAACGTTGAGGAGACACGTGTATTCATTCCTGCAAGCCTTGTTTCCGACACATATGAGAAAGATCTCAGCAAATATGCTGATCAGGAGATTGAGTTCGTTATCACAGAGTTCAATCCAAGAAGACGCCGCATCATTGGTAACCGCAAACAGCTTCTTGTTGCTGAGAAAGCTAAGAAACAGCAGGAGCTTATGGAGCGTATCCATGTTGGCGATACAGTAGAGGGTGTTGTTAAGAACGTTACAGATTTTGGTGCATTCATCGATCTGGGCGGCGCTGACGGACTGCTTCACATCTCTGAGATGTCCTGGGGCAGAGTAGAGAACCCGAAGAAAGTCTTCACAGTTGGTGAGACTGTTAAAGTTATGATCAAAGATATCAAGGGCGAGAAGATTGCTCTTACAATGAAATTCCCGGAGGAGAATCCATGGCTTACAGCTGCTGAGGATTTCGCTGTTGGAAACGTAGTAACTGGTAAAGTTGCACGTATGACAGACTTCGGTGCATTTGTTGAGCTTGCACCTGGCGTAGATGCACTTCTTCATGTATCTCAGATTTCCAGAGAGCACGTTGCAAAACCATCTGATGTGCTTACAATCGGACAGGAGATCCAGGCTAAAGTTGTTGATTTCAATGGCGAAGACAAGAAGATCAGCCTTAGCATGAAAGCTCTTGAGGCTCCGGCTGAGGAAGAGTCTGTAGAGGAATAATTTAACCAAGAGGGATGTGTTGTGCATTTCTTTTATCCCATGTAAATAACCGCCATTCACAGGATTTGTGAATGGCGGTTGGTTTTGATATCATGAATATGATATTAGTAAAAAGACATTGTCTGTTAGAGCGTGTCTGGAAAAGGCTTTCTGCAAGATGTGCATCACAATTTGCGGGAATGATTTTTCAGATACGCTCTGGGATGATGTCTTTTTTACGTGAGATTTTACGTGCTTTGGAAGTTTGAGTATGTTTGAAAAAGGTTTTGGGAATTTTGGAATATGGGTTGAAAGTTTATTTTAATTTCCAAAATAAAAATTCCAGGGTATGTATTAAATATTGCTTTTGCTTTTCTTCATTTTCCAGAAATTCTTCTGTGCATGGAAACCAGGTATAACAGGTCTCTCTTGTAGCAGATTTTTTCAGTCCTTTTTCCATAAATTTGCTAATAGATTTAGGTACTGCCATGTCCTCTCCGGGCAGATAATCATAACTTTTGTAATCGCTGTAATATTGGCGGATACGGCCATTGAAAGGCTTTACAAGGAGGCTTACCAGATTGTCCTGACCTGTAATATAGAATTCTTCTGTGCCGTTAGAAAAGGAAGCGGGCAGGCTGTAATGGGGGTTCATCTGCAAAATCAGATTTTCTCCGTCAAAATCAGTTCCGCGAACAGTAAATGCCCCATCCCTGAGCGCAAGATACCCTATCATTTTAAACACATCTCCAAGTCCGAGAAGATCTTCCATGTTGTGCCCCATAACCGTATCCAGGTCCGTCTGCTCCTGGTGTGCCATATATTTTTTATAGATTTTAATGCATTCCCCGCCATTACAGTAAATGCGCTTCTGTTCTCCAAGAAAGGCTTCCATCTGTTCCTGCTTTAACCCTGGGAGCTTTAAAAATCCCTTCAGAGGGCGAAGCATTTTATACAGGTCAAAAGAAGAAATCCCCTCAAAAGGATCTGGCAGCTCGTAGAATTTATAACGAGCCTGAAGGTAAGGCTGATCAAAAGAATCTCCATTGTATTGGATGGTACAGCTGAAATTTTTTATAAATTCTGAAAAAACCTCCAATAATGCTTTTTCTTCCCGGAAATCGGGAGCAAGCCACTGATAAAGCTGCCAGGAACCAGATTCATAGCAAACTGCACCAATTAAATATAAAAAAGATGAATTTCGTCCCAATCCAGTGGTTTCAATATCATAAAATAATGGTGAAAAATTGACATTCTCAGTAGCATTTCCAGATAAATTTTTAACAGTCTCAAAGTCCGGAAAACCTTGTAAAATCGGCATTTTTTTAACAATCAGCATGTTTATACTCCTTTCATGGATTGTATTTAATTATACACAATTTTTTTATTTTTAGGTAGTGAATTTTTTCATAAAATGCGGTATAGTAGAATGTATAGAATAGTCAGAATATATAAAGAAAAGGAGAAATCTATGTGGGAGTTATCAATTAACGGAGTGGATTTCTATCACATTGCCAATTGGTTTTATATATACAGCTTTCTTGGATGGCTGTGGGAAACCTGTTATGTATCGGTGAGAAAAGGCAAGCTGATAAACAGAGGCTTTATCAATGGTCCTTTATGTACCATATATGGCTGCGGAGCACTTGCTGTTTATCTGATTCTTCTTCCTGTAAGCGGGGATCTGCTTCTTTTGTTTGTGGGAGGAGTTGTAGTTGCAACGGCTTTGGAATATGTGACAGCAGCTCTGATGGAGAATATTTTCCATACGTCATGGTGGGACTACAGTGATAAGAAGTTTAATTTTCAGGGACGTATCTGCCTGGGATGTTCCCTTGGATGGGGCTTATTTACAGTAGGGCTTTTCAGAGTCCTTCATCCGGTGGTCTCTGATTTTGTAGAGCTTTACTCCAGAAAAACAGGTGAGATTGCAGTTTGTGTGGTCACAGTTGTTTACATAGTGGATTTCGCTTTCTCAGCTGCAGCTGCATTCCATATTCACGAGCGTATTCCTGCATGGGAGCAGGCGCTGGATCAGATGCGTGTAGAACTGCTTGTACAGGCACGTGAGAAGATGGAGAATCTGGAGGAGAGCAGCGGACTTTCCAGAGAGAGAATCAAGAAACAGCTGGAGAGCAAGCTGGGACGCCTTGATGATGTTGCTCTGATCAAGGAACTGGAAGAGAAGAGAACTGCTATGCTGTCAGATATCTCTGAAGAGCTTCAGAAGCGTAAAGAGGCTATGGCAGGAAAGGTCAGCCACAACATGCAGCGTTTTGTAAAGGCATATCCGAATTTGAACCGTGGATATAAGATCCATAAGAAATATGGATTTGGCAGGAGAAATAAAGACGCTGAATAAATACTCAGACAAAAGTGATATTAATAATATAAATCAAACAGACAATAAATCAGGTTGCTGCGGACAAAAGAGTCAGTAATCAATAAAATAAAGGCGGTGAATATTAGTGCGATTAACTTTTAAAGGAGGCGTACACCCCTTCGAGGGGAAAGAAATGTCAAAGGACTGTCCGGTGGAGAAATATCTTCCTAAGGCAGATTTGGCATACCCATTGTCCCAGCACATTGGTGCTCCGGCGAAGCCTGTGGTTGCAAAGGGTGACCATGTGCTTGCTGGTCAGATGATCGCTGAAGCAGGCGGATTTGTATCTGCTCCTGTTCATGCTTCTGTATCTGGTACAGTGAAAGGGATTGAGAAACGTCTGACAGCTACCGGAAGTATGGTAGATTCCATTATAGTGGAGAATGACGGACTGTATGAAGAGGTGGAATTCCACCCGGCAGATCCGGCTTCGCTTACTCGTGAGGAGATTATCGGAAGGATTCGCGACGGCGGTGTAGTAGGTCTTGGAGGTGCAGGCTTTCCCACACATGTGAAGCTTTCCCCCAAGGAGCCTGACAAGATTGAATACATATTGGTGAACGGTGCAGAATGTGAGCCTTATCTTACAAGTGATTACAGGCGCATGATGGATCAGCCGGAGAAGGTTGTGGAAGGATTAAAGATTGTAGTCGGACTTTTTCCAAATGCAAAGGGCTGTATCTGCATTGAGGACAATAAGCCAGATTGTATTGCCAGAATGAAAGAACTGGCTGCCGGAGTCCCGAATATCGAAGTAAAAGAATTGATGACCAAATATCCCCAGGGTGGTGAGCGTACCCTGATCTATGCAGTGACAGGAAGAGAAATCAACTCCTCCATGCTTCCAGCAGATGCCGGATGTATTGTAGATAATGTTGAAACAATATGCAGTATTTATGACGCAGTGGCACTTGGAAGACCGATCATGAAGCGGATTTTCACAGTAACCGGTAAGGGCATCAACCGTCCGGCACATTTTGAAGTCTGTACAGGAACGGATATGGCCGAACTGATCGACGCAGCCGGTGGCCTGAAGGAGCATGCCGGTAAGGTGATTTCCGGCGGTCCTATGATGGGATTTGCCATGTATGATCTTCATGTACCATGTGTGAAGACCTCTTCTTCCCTTCTGTGTATGCAGAGTGACCCGGTATCAGATGCGAAAGAGGAAGAGACAGCCTGCATTAACTGCGGACGCTGTGTAAGCGTCTGTCCCGGACATGTTATTCCGGCAAGACTTGCGACCTTTGCACAGCGCGGCGATATGGAGAGCTTCCAGAAGTTTGATGGAATGGAATGCTGTGAATGCGGCTGCTGCAGTTACATCTGTCCGGCCAAACGTCCGTTGACCCAGAGCATTAAGTCCATGCGTAAAATGGTTCTGGCAAGCAGGAAGAAGAAATAATAAGGGGGAAGAAATAAATGGAACAAATGTTTAATGTATCATCTAATCCCCATGTCCGGGCAAGGATGACCACTGCAAAAATCATGCAGCTGGTTGTCATAGCGCTTTTGCCTGCTGCCCTTATGGGAATTTATAATCATGGATTAAAGGCTCTTGCCGTTCTGGTGGTATCCACCGGTTCAGCTGCGCTTGCAGAGTGGTTATATGATCATTTTATGCACAAAAAGAACACTGTGAAGGATTTCAGTGCAGTGGTAACCGGACTTCTTATCGGTCTGAACATGCCGGCAGGAATTCCGCTCTGGATCCCGGTGCTCGGCAGTATTTTTGCAATTATTGTGGTAAAACAGCTTTTTGGCGGTCTTGGCCAGAACTTTATGAACCCGGCCCTGGCAGCCCGCTGTTTCCTTATGATTTCCTTTGCCGGCAAGATGACAGATTTTTCTGTATCAGACAGCTTTAAAGGTGCTGTTGACGGTGTGACAGGAGCCACTCCTCTGGCCGCTCTTCGTGACCATGGCTTTGTGGCAGGCTCCTCCGTTCCGGTTAAGAATCTGATTTTTGGTAATATCCAGGGAACCATCGGAGAGACATCTGTAATTGCCATTTTGATCGGTGCAGCAATCCTGCTTTGCTACAAAGTGATCAGCGCCAGAATTCCGTTGACCTATATTGGCAGCTTTGCAGTATTTGTGATCATCTATATGCTTGCTTCCGGCAAAGGCTTTGATGTAAATTATCTGCTCACCCATCTTTGTGGCGGTGGTCTTATGCTTGGTGCATGGTTTATGGCAACAGATTACGTTACAAGCCCCATTACACCAAAGGGGCAGTATGTATATGGCGTCTGTCTTGGTGTTCTTACCGGAATTTTCCGTATTTTCGGAGCTTCCGCAGAGGGCGTTTCCTATGCGATTATTTTCTGCAACCTGCTGGTACCTCAGATTGAGCGTTTCACCCGTCCGGTTGCTTTTGGAAAAGGAGGCGCGAAGAAATGAAAAATAAGATCGTGAAAGATACTCTTGCGCTGACCGTGATCACACTGGTTTCCGGGCTGCTTCTTGGTCTTGTAAACGATATTACAGCAGGTCCGATTGCAAGCCAGCAGGCGAAAGAGAAAGAAGAGGCATATAAGGCAGTATTTGCTGATGCAGCCAGCTTCGAGACAGTTACAAGCGGTGAGGATACGGATCTGGAAAGCTATCTGGATGAAAACGGTTTCAAAGCTCAGAATATTGATGAAGTCATGCTGGCAAAGGATGACCAGGGAAATGAACTTGGCTATGCCTTTACCGTAACAACCTCAGAAGGCTATGGCGGGGACATTCAGTTTGCCATGGGCGTTCAGGATGATGGAACTCTGAACGGAATTTCCATTTTATCCATCAGTGAGACCGCTGGTCTTGGTATGCGTGCAACTACAGATGATTTTAAAAATCAGTTCAAGGATAAGAACGTAGAGAAATTTACCTACACAAAAACTGGTGCCACCTCTGATGATGAGATCGATGCTTTAAGTGGTGCGACAATTACCACAAATGCCATGACAAATGGCGTCAATGCAGGACTTGCCGCATTCCGTTATGAGAAAGGGGGCAGCCAGAAATGAAAAAGAATACACCATCTGAACGACTGATAAATGGTATTATCAAAGAAAATCCTACTTTTGTGCTGATGCTTGGTATGTGTCCAACACTGGCCATCACCACATCTGCAATCAATGGTATCGGAATGGGACTTACCACAACGGTGATTCTGGCAGCATCCAACCTGATGATCTCCCTGCTCCGTAATTTTATTCCGGACAGTGTGCGTATGCCTGCTTACATTGTTGTTGTAGCATCCTTTGTAACAATTGTGCAGATGCTTCTCCAGGGCTTTATCCCGTTTTTGTATTCTTCCCTTGGAATTTACATTCCGCTGATCGTTGTAAACTGTATCATCCTGGGAAGAGCAGAGGCTTATGCATCCAAGAACAAACCAATTCCCTCACTTTTTGATGGTATTGGAATGGGACTTGGATTTACTTTAAGCATCACCTGCATCGGAGCAGTACGTGAGCTGATCGGTGCCGGCAGTATTTTCGGCAAACAGATCCTTCCTCTTGCAGACGCTGCAGCAGGAAAAATGGGCTATGAGCCGGTAACCATCTTTATTCTTGCACCTGGCGCATTTTTTGTCCTTGCATTTTTATCTGCGCTTCAGAACAAATTCAAGATTGGTGCTGCAAAACGGGGCATCGATCCAAGCAATCCGGATTGCAAGGGTGGCTGTGCTTCCTGCGGAAATTCCATGTGTTCGGGAAAAAGGGGGTAAGAGAAGATGAAAGAATTATTACTGATCATTGTAAGCTCTGCGCTGGTAAATAACGTAGTCCTGAGCCAGTTCATGGGACTTTGCCCTTTCCTTGGAGTCTCCAAGACTACAGATACGGCAGCTGGTATGGGCGGTGCGGTTATTTTTGTAATCACCTTGTCCTCCTTTGTAACAAGTGTGATCTACAAGCTGATCCTTCAGCCGCTTGATCTGACTTACCTTCAGACCATTGTGTTCATTCTGATCATTGCAGCACTGGTGCAGTTCGTAGAAATGTTCCTGAAGAAAAGTATGCCTTCTCTTTACAAAGCACTTGGCGTGTATCTGCCTCTGATCACCACAAACTGCGCAGTTCTTGGTGTGGCTCTTACAAACGTGCAGAAGGATTACAATATTCTGGAAGGCACTGTAAACGGTTTCGCAACAGCATTTGGTTTCTCCATTTCTATTGTGCTGATGGCAGGAATCCGTGAGAAAATTGCCTACAACGATATTCCGGAAGCTTTCCAGGGATTTCCAACCGTTCTTCTGACAGCTGGACTGATGGCGATTGCGTTCTTCGGATTTTCAGGATTAATTTAAGGAGGCGTCGGGATGAATATTAGTGCGATTATAGCAGCAACAATTCTGGTTGCAGCAGTAGGCCTCTTCATCGGTGTTTTTCTTGGAGCAGCCGGAAAAAAATTTGCTGTTGAAATTGATGAGAAGGAAGTTGCCATAAGAGAAGCTCTTCCTGGAAATAACTGTGGTGGCTGCGGATTTCCGGGCTGTGATGGTCTGGCAGCAGCAATTGCCAAAGGTGAAGCGCCTGTAAACCGTTGCCCGGTAGGCGGCGAGCCTGTTGGGAAAATAATTGCCGGTATTATGGGACAGGCGGCAGTTGAGACTGCCCGTCAGGTAGCTCATGTAAAATGCTCCGGAACCTGTGAAAAAGCGAAAGAAGAGTATATTTATACTGGAGTGGAAGACTGCGAGATGCTTCCTTTCGTGCCAAACGGCGGAGCAAAGACCTGTACATATGGCTGCTGTGGCTTTGGAAGCTGCGTAAAGGTCTGTCCATTTGATGCCATTCATATTGTAGATGGCATTGCAGTAGTAGATAAAGAAGCATGTAAAGCCTGTGGCAAATGTGTTGCCAAATGTCCGAGACATCTGATCGAGCTGATTCCGTACGACCAGAAAGTGGCTGTGGACTGCAGCTCCCATGATAAGGGCAAACAGGTGATGGATGCCTGTGAGATTGGATGTATCGGCTGTAAGAAGTGCGAAAAAACATGTCCAAACGGTGCAATTACCGTGGAAGATTTCTGTGCACATATTGATTATGAGAAGTGTACAGGATGCGGAGCATGTAAGGAGGCCTGTCCGAGAGGGGTTATCCGGGAGGCATAAAATAAAAATGAAAAGCCTGTATTTTCAGACTGTTGGCATAGAATGTAAATTATATGAGAACCAGCAGCTGGAATACAGGCTTTATTCTTGGGGGCGGAGCGTGTTTGAAAAATCATTTCTGCAAATTGTGACGCACATCTTGCAGAAAGCTTTTTTCAAACACGCTCTAAAGCCTTTCAGATAGCCATCTTTTTGTTTACGCTTTACTTCGTGTGTGATATGATGTTCCAATCAGGATTATATAATTGCAGATAAAGAATACTGCAAGGTTTTTTTATTAAATATCACACACAAAAGAGGAGACATGCATATGATTTGGAAATTACTTTGGCTGTTTCTCATCTATTCCTTCGCAGGATGGGTCCTTGAGACAGTTCTTGCTTCCCTGAAACAGAAAAAATTTGCAAACAGAGGTATTATCAATGGTCCATTCTGTCTGATCTATGGATTTGGCGGATTCTTCATTACCGCATTTACAAGAGAACTGACCGGTATCTGGCTGTTTCTTGGCTGTGCCATTGTAGCCTCCCTGCTTGAGTGGATCGCAGGACATTTAATTGAAATGTGGTACCATGAAAGATGGTGGGATTACCGGAAGATCAAATGGAATCTGGATGGATATGTCAGTGTTCCAACCTCCTGTGTCTGGGGTCTTCTTGGTGTATTTGTGATCAAAATTGGAAACGGGCTTTGTATGTCCTTATATGGCATGCTTCCAGGTCTTATAAGCAGAATTATCATACTGGTTCTTCTGGGCTTCCTTGCAGTGGATGCCATTGCCACGCTGACCATTCTTTTTGGACACAGCAAGAATCCTGAAAGATGGATCGCCGCTGACCGGGATATTGATTCCGTAACAAAGAAGCTTGGGGCAAAAATTGATGATGTTGTAAATCGTCGAATTACCAAAGCATATCCTCAGAAGCAGCACACGGAGAAAGAAGAGGCACATCCGGAGATTTTTGCCTACGGCTGCAGCTTTTATAAAATTGTACTGCTGTTTTTTATCGGCGCATTTCTTGGAGATATTACAGAGACTATTTTCTGCCGGATTACAGCTGGATACTGGATGAGCCGCAGCAGTGTGGTGTGGGGAGATTTCAGTATTGTGTGGGGCCTTGCCATTGCAGCAGTTACAGCTCTTCTCTACAAATACAGAAACCGCTCCCAGCAGTTCCTTTTCTGGATGGGCACATTTCTTGGCGGTGCCTATGAATATATCTGCAGTGTTTTCACAGAAATCGTATTTGGAACTGTATTCTGGGATTACAGTGATATCCCGTTTAACCTTGGTGGAAGAATCAATCTTTTGTACTGTTTCTTCTGGGGATTTGCAGCAGTGGCATGGTTTAAAATATTCTATCCGCCTGTTTCCAGGCTGATCGAGAAGATTCCGGTAAAAATTGGAAAAATCATTACCTGGCTTCTGATCATATTTATGCTTGCAGACGGAATTATATCCAGTGCAGCACTGGCACGTTATAATGCCAGAAGCAATGGAATAGAAGCTGCAAACAGTTTTGAAAGCTGGGTAGATGAACATTTTGATGATGGTCGGATGGCACAGGTATATCCGAAAGCGAAAAAAGTGGATTAGAACCTTTTTCAAATACGTGTCAAACCCAGATAAAAGTATTAATTGTAAAAACAATGTAAACTGTGTAAAGAATTAAAAAAAGAACAGAATGCACATGTGACAGTACTGTTAAATATGCGTCAAAAGACAGGAAACACTATTGTTTTCTGAAAATTAGAATGCTATACTCCTTTCGGACAAGGAAATAAGGGCCCGCAAGTTTCCTTCCTACATCTGAAAGGAGTATTTTATTATTATGAAAAGAAAATATATCGCCGCAATTTTAACTGTTTTTGCAATGACAACTGTTTGTTCCACAGCCTTTGGTGCTACTGAGCATTATACCGACAGCAGTGTAGTTGGAGCTGAGAGCGGCTGGGACGAATGGGTGGCAAACTGGGATGCAACTGCCACGGATTTTACAAAGGTTTCTCTTACCCCGGGAAAAGATGACACTGAACTGAACTTTGCATGGTACAGTGAAAAAACAGATGCAGCAGCAACACCGGTTGTTCACTTCGGAACTGACAAAGAGACTCTGGATACCTTCGAAGGAGAGGCTGGAGATGTTGACCAGGATCTTACCGGCGATAAAGCTTACGAATATAATCATGTAACCGTTACAGGCCTTGAGCCAAACACCACTTACTATTATACTGTTGAGAAAAATGGTGAGCAGACAGAGCCTGTTGAATATACAACAAAGGGTACTGACACAGTAAAAATGATCTATGTTGGTGACCCACAGGTAGGCGCTTCCAAGGGTCAGACACAGGACGGTGCTGAATTGGTTCCAGATGATGGGGCAGCAAACACAGCAGCCAGAAATGACGGATTTTCCTGGAATCGTACCTTAAATACAGCACTTGCAGAAAACCCGGACGTAAACTTTGTAATCTCTGCCGGTGACCAGGTAAACAAAACCGGTGCTGCAAAAGAGGAAGAGTATGCTTCTTATCTTAGCGCAGATGCACTTGCAAGCCTTCCAGTAGCAACTACCATTGGAAACCATGATTCCCTGAATCCAGACTACGCATATCATTTCAATAACCCGAACAACACAGAAAATGGAAAAACAGCAGCTGGCGGAGACTATTATTACAGCTATGGCGAGGGACTTTTCATTGTTCTGAATACCAACAATTACAATGTAGCAGAGCATCAGAATACTATCGAAGAGGCTGTAAAGGCTTATCCGGATGCAAAATGGCGTATCGTAACCATCCATCAGGATATCTACGGTTCTGGACTTGACCATTCTGATACAGACGGTATGATCCTTCGTACACAGCTGACTCCTGTATTTGATGCAAATGACATTGATGTAGTACTTCAGGGACATGACCATACATACAGCCGTTCTAAACTTCTTTATGGTGACGGACAGACTCACCAGAGCTATGAGTTCCAGTTAAATGCAGATGGAACTGATTATGACTGGGATCACGCTGCAAATGTTGAGACTGGCGAGCAGATCACTTTAAATCCGGAGGACGGCGACGAGGAAGCGAAGGCTGCACTTGACGCATTCAAAGAGGACAACCAGTGCTACACCATTGAAGATGTAGACGGCAATACCGTAACAGATCCACAGGGAACTCTTTACATGACTGCAAACTCTGCTTCCGGTTCCAAATACTATGAGCTTGTTTCCACACAGCAGGATTACATTGCAGCCCGCAGCCAGAACTGGCTTCCAAGCTATTCCATTATCACAATGGATGCAGAGAAATTTACCATTGATACTTATCAGATTACAGATGACGGAAGTGTAGAGGCAATTGATGATACCTTTACAATTGAGATAACTGCAAAATAAATTGCAGTAAAAGATATGCAAACAGCCCTTTTTAACACTTACTGTAAGCGTTTTTAACGCAGAAAAAAGTGTGAAAAGAGCTGGAAGCCAAGAAAATAAGTGACAGAAATGAGTAATAAAAATGAATCAGATGCAAAATAAAAACAACGCCGGACTTCGCTTTTCCCAAAAAGCAGTCTGGCGCTGTATCTTAGGAGTAATAATTGTATTATTTGGAGTTTTTGTTTACCAACTGAACCAGGTGGACAAAACAGAATTGGTTGTCCGTACAGGGCAGACCTTTGAAAAAGCAGAAGTGACAGAAATTCTTCAGGATAATCTGGAGGACAACGGAACCCGTGTGGGAGAGCAAAAGGTTCGTGTGCGTATGCTGACCGGTGTCCGAAAAGGAGAGGAACTTGAAATAACCAGCAGCTCCGGTTACCTGTTCGGCGCTGCATGTAAAGTTGGAATGAAAGTAATCGTGATGCAAAGTGTGGCTGGAGATACCACCATCGCCAGTGTGTACACCCAGGACAGGGAATGGGTGATCTACATTTTTGCAGCACTTTATCTCCTGGCACTGTGCGCTATAGGCGGACGCCAGGGTATAAAAGGATGTATCGGGCTTGTGTTTACCTTTTTCTGCGTGATCTTTGTGTATCTGCCACTGATCTATCGGAATGTGTCTCCTTTTGGAGCGGCCGTATTTATGTGCTTTATCACTACGCTGGTGACAATGTACATGATCGGCGGAGCTACTAGAAAAACCATAGCAGCCACGGCAGGAACCGTAGCCGGCGTAGTAATCGCCGGAATTTCCGCCTGGCTTTTCAGCATGGCATCTGGAATCACAGGCTACAATGTTTCCGATATTGAGACGCTGATGACCTTATGGAACACAAATGGAATCCAGGTAGGCGGTCTCCTTTTCTCAGACCTTCTTATTTCCTGTCTGGGCGCCGTGATGGATGTGGCAATGTCTGTCTGCAGTTCCATGTACGAAATCTATAATCAAAACCTGGCAATGAGCCGCGCCGACCTGTTCAAAGCCGGAATGCATGTAGCCCGTGACATGATGGGTACAGACAGCAACACTCTGATCCTAGCTTTTGCCGGAAGCAGTGTAAGCATGCTCCTCCTGGACTACGCTTACGACCTTCCTTACCAGCAGATTATCAACTCCAATAACATTGGAATCGCCATCATGCAGGGGCTGGCGGGAAGTTTCGGCATTGTGCTCTCAGTGCCGTTGACGGTTCTTATTTGTACGGTTCTTTATCATGGAAAAATTGTGAAAAAGGACTGTTAAGTATTTTATGACTGTTCGGGAAAAGATTAGTTTTAGCCGACTACCAGCGTTGGGGCCAGTCCTATTCCTAAGCAGACCATTTAAGCCGTGGTTTTAGTGAAGCCAAGATCCATGGCCTACGTAAACTTAGACGTGAAGGCTCTCCTGAACGTCTTAGTTGTAGTTGGCCATTAGCTTGGTGGAACGTTGCGGCGGTCCGCGTGGAATATGACTGGCTCCATCGCGTCCGTTTGAATTTATTTTTACCCGAATGAATGTTTGCTTTTTTTTATTAGATATGGTATGATGACAAAGAATTTCGAATATAACTCTTTACAATAGATAAAACAGGAGGTCCTCCCCATGATCTCATTCATCCGAGGAACAGTAGCAGACCTTACCGAGAATTCTGCAATCATAGAATCAAATTGCATCGGATTTGAAATAAATATGACCGGAAACGCACTGGCACAGCTACACATTGGACAGGAAGTGAAGCTTCATACTTATTTTCAGGTAAGAGAAGATGCAATGGTTCTCTATGGCTTTTTCAATAAAGATGATTTACAGGTGTTTAAACTTCTTCTTGGTGTAAACGGAGTTGGACCGAAAGCTGCTCTGGGAGTTCTGGCAGGAATCACTGCAGATGAGCTTCGCTTTGCTGTTCTTTCCGATGATGTGAAAACTTTGTCAAAAGCCCCTGGAATCGGTAAAAAAACAGCCCAGAAGCTGATCCTGGAGCTGAAGGATAAGCTCAGTCTGGAAGAAGCCTTTGAGCAGAAGCTTGCCAATGAACAGGTTCAGGCTACTACAGCTGCAGCTGGAGCAGGAATGACAGATGCCAGACAGGAAGCAGTTGAAGCGTTGGTGGCACTTGGTTACAGCAGTACAGATGCCCTCCGCGCAGTGCGTAAGGTGACAGATGTGGAGCCGACGGATGTAGAAGGAATCCTGAAAGCTGCGCTGAAGAATTTCTAGATCCTATAAATTTTTTCGCAAAGGGGTGCCATCGTGAATGGAATGCATCCCTTTATATAAATGCAAACATTAATTTCAAGAGGTAAAAAATGGACAATCGTATCATAACCACTGATGTTATGGAAGAGGATTTTTCTCTGGAAGGGAATCTTCGTCCACAGACCCTGGACGAGTATATTGGTCAGGAAAAAACCAAAAATACCTTAAAAATATATATTGAAGCTGCCAGACAGCGTCACGATTCCCTGGACCATGTCCTTTTCTATGGCCCTCCGGGACTTGGAAAAACTACCCTTTCCGGCATTATTGCCAATGAAATGGGTGTGCATATGAAAGTGACTTCCGGCCCTGCAATTGAGAAGCCTGGAGAAATGGCGGCGATTCTGAATAATCTTCAGGAAGGGGATATTCTTTTTGTGGACGAGATCCACCGCCTGAACAGACAGGTGGAAGAGGTGCTTTACCCTGCTATGGAGGATTTCGCCATTGATATTATGATCGGGAAGGGTGCTTCCGCCAGGTCGATCCGACTGGATTTGCCGAAATTTACCCTTGTAGGTGCTACCACCAGAGCCGGACTTCTTTCTGCGCCGCTCCGCGACCGTTTTGGTGTGATTCATCATCTGGAATTTTACAGTAAGAAGGAACTAACCACAATCATTATGCGTTCTGCCCAGGTACTTGGAGTGGAAATTGACGTGAAAGGTGCCGGAGAGATCGCCATGCGCTCCCGGGGAACCCCCCGTCTTGCAAATCGTCTGTTAAAGCGTGTCCGTGATTTTGCCCAGGTGAAATATGATGGAAGGATCACTTACGATGTTGCATGCTTTGCCCTGAACCTTCTGGAAGTAGATCAGTACGGCCTGGACAAACTGGACCGCCAGATCCTGACTACTCTTATTGTAAATTTCAAAGGCGGCCCTGTTGGACTTGACACTCTGGCAGCAGCCATCGGTGAAGATTCCGGTACTTTAGAAGATGTATACGAGCCGTACCTTCTGAAAAATGGCTTTTTGAACCGCACCCCGAGAGGGCGGACGGCCTCCGCACTTGCTTACGAACACCTTGGTTTTCCTGTTCCGGAAATATAAAAGATAAACTTTTGTAAAAAATCCTATACTTTTCAACACTTTTCGATTATAATAGGAGTGCTTACATAAATTATGATACGAAAAGATAGTAAACAGACTGGTTTTTCCGGACACATTGTGAGAATATTAGATTTACAGATAATATTCCACGAAAAGGTTACCGGCTATAGAATGAAAGCGACGGATTATTTTCGTGTAACAGTGTAAGGAGAATCTGGTAGTATAAAGATACAGGAGGCTTGAACGAATGGCGGTCAAGAATACAGCACAGGTGATCATCGGGGGTAAGATCATTACCCTGGGAGGATATGAATCAGAGGAATATTTCCAGCAGGTTGCATCATATATGAATAAGAAGATAGGAGAGCTGGAGACTGTGCCAGGATACGGCAGACAGCCTATGGAGACCAAGCATATGCTTCTCAGCCTGAATATTACAGACGATTACTTCAAGGCGAAGAAGCAGGTGGAGACTTACGAACTTGACCTGCAGCAGAAGGATCAGGAGATGTATGACCTGAAGCACGAGCTTATTTCCCTTCGCATGCAGATTGAAGAAGCACAGAAGAATGAGCAGGAAGCTCTTGACGGGAAGAATCTTCTGGAAGGTAAAGTAAAAGAACTGGAAAAAGAACTGGATGAAATGCTGAAATAATAGCAGGAGGGATTGCTTAGGTGATTCCTCTTTTCCTTTATCAGCAAATCGTCTGTCTGGCAGATAAGAGAAAAATGCCGTGGACTGAGGCGGTATTTTTTCTGCTGAGATCTGAGACTTTCACATAAAATGGAGGACAAACTTTGAACCAGAACAATATAGAATTGCTGGCTCCTGCCGGCTCCTACGAAGGCTTTGAGGCAGCGCTTGGAGCAGGCGCAGATGCCGTATATGTAGGTGGTACGATGTTCGGAGCCAGGGCATATGCCCAGAATTTTAATGAAGAGGAGCTTCTTCGGGCTATTGATGTGGCACATATTCATGGCAGGAAGCTATACCTCACTGTCAACACCCTGTTGAAAAACAAAGAACTAAATGAACACCTGGTTTCCTATTTGGAACCTTACTATAACGCTGGTCTTGATGCAGTGATCGTTCAGGATATGGGAGTATTTTCCCTTCTGAAGAGGGAATTTCCCAAGCTTCATCTTCATGCCAGTACACAGATGACGGTGACCGGCCCGGAAGGTATGAAGTTTCTGGCAGAACAGGGAGCAACCCGGGTGGTTGCAGCAAGAGAGCTGTCCCTTCAGGAGCTTTCACGCATGCATGAAGCCTGTCCAATTGAGATAGAGGCTTTTGTCCATGGAGCACTTTGCTACAGCTATTCAGGACAATGTCTGATGAGCAGTCTTTTAGGAGGCAGAAGCGGAAACAGAGGTCGTTGTGCCCAGCCTTGCCGTCTGCCGTACCAGGTGAAGAATTTCAGGGCAAAAGAGTATGGAAAAGGAGAATTCTGCCCGTTAAGCCTGAAAGATATCTGCACCATTGAAATTTTGCCTGAAATTATAGAAGCGGGAGTTACTTCTCTGAAAATAGAGGGCAGAATGAAGCAGCCGGCTTACACTGCTGGCGTTACCGGTATGTATCGGAAATATCTGGATTTTCTTTTTGAAAAAGGACCTGCGAATTATCATGTGACAGAAAAAGATAAAAAATATCTTCTGGATCTGTTTAACAGAGGCGGTTCCTGTACAGGCTACTATCAGATGGGAAATGGTCCTCAGATGATGGCTTTTACAAATGAGAAAAAAACAGGGGAAGTTTTCCTGGAAACGAAGCAGCTGAAAGAGAAAATCACAGGTGAACTTCACCTTGTCCCCGGTTCTCCGGTCCTTCTTCATGTTTCCTGCCAGGGAGAAGATGCATATGAATGTGTTGGAGAAGTACAATACGCAAAGAGCCAGCCGGTAACGGAAGAACGAGTGCGTCAGCAGATGGACAAGCTGGGAAACACCTCATTTATATGGGAAAAACTGGAAATTTATATGGAGGATTCCGTTTTTGTTCCCATGAAGACTTTAAATGAGGCGCGGCATCAGGCATTAGAGAATCTGAAGGAGAAGCTTTTACGAAAATACAGGCGAAATGTGGGAGACGAGCGGGTTAAGAGAATTGCAGAAGAGACTCCGGCAAAAATCCGTGATGTTGTGATTCATGATAATGTTCCCCGCAATAAAGAGGAATACATTCCGGTTTACGTGTCCTGTGAAAACGAGGATGCTTCTGAAGTCCTCTGCCAAAAGACCGGAATCCAGGGCATTTATCTTCCTTACGCATTAATGGAGAAACATTTGCAGACAGGTCTTGACAATGGAAAGGAAATGTACCTTTCTCTTCCTCATATTACAAGAGAAAATCCACCGGAAGGTTATATGGAGCAGGTGAAAAAGTGGCTGGAAGCAGGGCTGAGCGGATTTCTTGTGCGGAATCTGGAGTCCTACAGTGCACTGGCACAGATGGGACTGGCAGACAAGTGTGTGCTGGATCACTCCCTGTATACCTGGAATGATGAAGCCATCCGTTTCTGGAAAGATCAGGGAATCCTTCGAAATACAGTTCCCCTGGAGCTGAATGAGAAGGAACTTCGCCACAGGGAAAATGCAGGCAGTGAGATGATTGTCTACGGCCGTCTGCCTCTTATGCACAGCGCCCAGTGTGTACGCAAGAATACTTCCGGCTGCAATGGACAGGAGGAGAGGCTTGTTCTGAAAGACCGTTATGACAAGGAATTTCCTGTGGTCTGTTATTGCCGCCCATGGAAAATGGGAAATACAAAGGCGGCAGATTCATGTTATAATATCATCTATAACAGTCTGCCATACGGGCTTTTGAAGGAAGCAGGCAGGGTGGAAGAACTTGGTGTTTCATCTGTAAGACTGGCTTTTACCATAGAAAGCAGGGAAGAGACAGAACGGATCGTGGAAGATTTTGTGGCTGCATATCATGGCGGCCGGGTATCTCACGAATATGAGTTTACAAAAGGTCATTTTAAAAGAGGAGCCGAGTAAAGGCGTATGATTAATATTGTTGTTGAATTATCCAAATATGTGATCCTGACACTGATGATCGTGTACACAGTTTTGTGCTACTACCTTGTTGTCGGGAAACACGCTTCAGACAGGAAAGGACTTTTAAGAAGTCAGATCACCTTAACCTTTTTCCTGGATTTTACCGCATTTGTTGTGATTTTTCTGAAAACCTTTGATTTTAAGGTTGTCATCTTTTATGCAGAAATGATGATATATTTTGCTGCGATCCTTATTTTATACCGCAGAATTTATAAAAATGCGTCTATGCTGCTTTTAAATAACATGTGCATGCTTTTAAGCGTTGGATTTATAATGCTGTGCAGGCTGGATATTGCCTCTGCCAATAAGCAGCTTTTGATCGTTGCGTGCGGAAGTGCAGTGGCGCTGGTGATTCCGGTTATGATCCGCAGGATGAAATTTCTCAAGGATCTCACTTGGGTGTATGCAGGGCTTGGAGTTGTTCTTCTTGGAGCAGTTCTTGTTCTGGCACAGACAAGTTACGGCGCCAAGCTCTCTCTGATGGGAATCCAGCCTTCCGAGGTGATCAAGCTGACCTTCGTGTTCTTTATGGCATCCCTTCTGGCAAGAGAGGTAACTTTTAAGAAAGTTGTGCTGGCTACTATTGTGGCAGGTCTTCATGTGGGAATCCTGGTGCTTTCAAGAGATCTTGGAAGTGCTGTAATATTTTTTGTGGCTTATCTGGTGCTGATCTATGTATCAACTAGGAAGCCGGCATACCTTTGCATTGGAATTGCAGGCGGTACAGCAGGCGCTGTAGTGGCATATCACCTGTTTGGCCATGTAAGGCAGCGTGTCAGTGCATGGAAAGATCCTATGGCAGTTTATCAGAATGAAGGATACCAGATCGTACAGTCCCTGTTTGCCATTGGTACAGGCGGATGGTTTGGAATGGGACTTTGCCAAGGCTCTCCGGAGAAAATTCCGGTTGTAAAAAACGACTTTATTTTCAGTGCAATCTGCGAGGAGCTTGGCGGGATTTTTGCCATCTGCCTGATCTTTGTGTGTATGAGCTTTTTCCTTACTATCGTGGAGATTGCCCTGCAGATTAAGAATCCGTTTTATAAACTGATCGCCATTGGTCTTGGTACGGAATATGCGTTTCAGGTGTTCCTTACCGTTGGAGGTGCCACCAAATTCATACCTATGACAGGCGTGACCCTTCCTCTGGTCAGCTATGGAGGAAGTTCCATAATGTGTATGATTTTGATGATCGCTATTATCCAGGGCTTGTATATTTATAGAGAGGACGAGGACGAAGAAATTGAGAGACATCGACGAGAGGCAGCAAAGAGAGCGAGACAGAGAGCTGTTGAGGCAGCGGAAGAAAGAGATTACTAAAAAGCGCAAAGCCAGAAATAAAGAATATACCTTTGTTTCCATCTTCTTTGGGATTATTTTTATCAGTATGATCGGGTATCTGATTTATTTTGATGGCTTTAAAAGCGATGATTTTATTAACAGTCCTTACAATACCAGACAGGATTCCTTTTCCGACCGTGTAGTACGAGGTAAGATCCTGTCTTCTGATGGACAGGTTTTGGCGCAGACCAATGTAAGTGAGGATGGAACTGAGACACGTAATTATCCATATTCCAATATGTTCTCTCATGTTGTGGGGTATGATACCAATGGAAAAAGCGGTCTGGAATCAGAAGCGAACTTTACCCTTCTGACTTCCCATTCTTTTTTTCTGACTCAGATGAAGAACCAGTTCCTTAATGAGAAGAATACCGGAGATACAGTTGTATCTACCCTGAATGCCAATCTTCAGAGTATTGCCTACAATGCATTGGGTGACAGAAGAGGGGCTGTTGTGGTAATGGAACCATCTACCGGAAAAAGACTTGTAGAAGTGAGCAAGCCTGATTTTGATCCAAATACCATTGGGGACAACTGGGACTATCTGGTCAACGATGAGAATGACAGCAGTCTTCTGAACAGAGCCACAAATGGTGCATATCCGCCAGGTTCTACCTTTAAGGTTGTGACTGCACTTGATTATTTCCGCAAAAAGGGAACATTTGAGGGATACAATTATCTCTGTGAGGGAAGTATCACCTTGCAGGATCACACGATCCACTGTTATCACAATACAGTTCACGGGCAGGAGAATTTCTATTCTGCATTTGCAAATTCCTGCAACTGTGCATTTGCAGATATTGGAGTTGGTCTTGGGGGTGCATCTCTTCGCGAGACTGCAGAGGATCTTCTGTTTAATAAGAGTCTGCCGCTGAACTCCTACAGAACCAGCAGCTTTTCCCTTGATGCAGATTCCGTAACTCCTCTGATCATGCAGACTGCCATTGGACAGGGCAATACTCTTGTGTCGCCTATGCATATGGCATTGATCACCTGTGCCATTGCAAATGATGGTGTTCTGATGAAACCTTATCTTATTGACGAGGTGGTAAATGACAATGGCGATTCAGTAAAAAAGACAGAGCCGGTAGCTTATAAACGGCTGATGAGTTCCAATGAGGCCAATCTTCTTGGCAAATTAATGAAACAGGTGGTTGATTCCGGTACAGCTTCCGCACTTTCCGGCAGAAGCTATACAGTAGCAGGTAAGACCGGTTCCGCGGAGTTTGACGAGGAAGGACACAGCCATTCCTGGTTTATCGGCTATTCCAATGTAGATGATCCGGATCTGGTGGTTGCCGTGATCGTGGAGAATGGAGGCTCCGGCAGTGAGGCAGCAGTTCCGATTGCGGGACAGATTTTTGATGCTTATTACGCCAACTAACAGCAATCTATATTATATTCCCTGTTGCCAGTTTTCTGAAAAAGAGGTATACTATATACAGTTTAGAAAACACACGCATTACAGGAGGATTGCAGCATGATAGAAGCAACGAGCTGTGGCGGTGTGGTAATTCATCGAGGTAAGATTCTTGCACTATATAAATCTTACAAAAACCGTTACGAAGGATGGGTTTTACCGAAAGGAACCGTAGAGCCAGGAGAGACTCATGAGCAGACCGCATTGCGGGAAGTGAAGGAGGAAGCTGATGTCAGAGCTTCCATTGTGAAGTATGTAGGCAAGAGCCAGTACAATTTCACAGTGCCGGAAGACATGGTCAATAAAGAGGTACACTGGTATCTTATGACGGCGGATAATTATCATAGCAAGCCTCAAAGAGAGGAATTTTTCGTGGACTCCGGGTATTACAAGTTTCACGAGATTTACCATCTGCTTCGTTTTGCGAACGAGAAGCAGATCGTTGAGAAGGCGTACCAGGAATATCTGGAACTGCGAAGTGCCGGATTATGGGACAGGCAGCAGAAATATTTCTGATTCATGGGGAGAATAAAGGCTGCGTAGCTGATTTACGCAGCCTTTATTATATGACAATGCTGCTAAAGCGTGTTTGAAAAAGCATTCCCGCAATCTGCACGCCCCACTTTGCGGGAATGCTTTTTTCAAACATGCTCTAGGGAATGATTTTTCAAACACGCTCTAGCATCCTGACAGGTTCGTTCTGTGAACGAGGTTCACAAGAAATGCCTTGCGGAATAGTTGTAAAATGTTTAAAATTTCCAGAGAAGGGAAATATTAATATAACAAAAGGTGTATGTCAAGCAGTAATAACAAAGGAGAGTTGTGCCGAATATGCTGAAATGGCGAGAAGACTATTATGTGGGAGAAGGAATCAAAGACGCGGCAAAAGCACGGAGGAGGATTGACGCAGGCAGGGTGGCTTTTGGTGTTTATCTGGTCACATTGTCTGAGAATCCGGGAAATCTTCTTGAAATTGTACCGTCCTACATGCTGATCCAGAAGAGCTATTATGCCAGATGTCCTGAGATTGTTGGTATGGCGAAAGGAAAAGACGAAGCCATTGATCTGGCAGTAGATATTGTGAAGAATATTTACGGGGAGACAGGTGCATTTCAGGTAAAAGAATATTTTAAGAACAGGTGAGCGCATGTTACATATACTGTGGATCCTCATAAAGTTTATATTGATCATACTGGGAATCCTGCTGGGACTTGCGCTTCTGGCAGTGCTTCTTCTGTTGTTCTGCCCGGTACGCTACCAGGCGAGGGCTGTGAAGGAGACCGGCAGCTTCAAGGAGACAGAACTGGAAGCCAGAATTACCTGGCTGTTCCACGTCATAGGCGTCAGGTTTTGCTTTCATAATGGAGAAGGAAAGCTGGTGATCCTGTTTTTTGGAGTTTCATTAGAAACTATAAAAGGCTGGCTTAAGAAGCTAAAAGGCGGCAGAAGAAAGAACTCCGTCAGCCAAACCTCCAGGAGTAAGGCAAAGAAGAGGAAAAAGAAATCTGCGCAAACGAAGGGAATATCTCAGGAGAACAGAACAAAAAAGCCAGATGTAAAAGAAGCTTCTGGTGAAGAGTCGAATGTGAGTAATGCTGTTGCTGAAGAGAAAACTAAGCAGATGGCAGAGTCTCGCATAGAAACTGAGAAGAAAGCATCTCAGCCTGAAGCACATGCAGCAGAGAATTTTCAAGATCATGCACCAAAAACTGAGGCGGTGCTGTTGGAAAATAATACAGCAGAACCGCAGACAGGGAAGCCATCAGCAGAGAAGCAGGAAGAAAATATCAAATCTGCTTCAAAGTCCGGCTTAATTACGCGTATTTGGGAAATACTAAGCAAAATAATCCGATTCCCGGGTAATCTGTGGAATAAGGTTATTTCAATAATTAAAGGTATAATTGAGAAAATTAAAAATATAAAGAAAACAATTTCAGGAATCACAGATAAGCTTGGCTGGTGGAAAGAATTTCTTACCAATGAACGGACCAAGGCTGCAATTTCTCTTATATGGAAAGATGTAAAAGGTCTGCTCCATCATGTACTTCCAACGAAATTGGAAGGTGATGTTACTTTTGGATGCGATGATCCGGCCATTACCGGGACAGTTCTGGCAGTGCTTGGTATGACCTTTCCATTTCACAAGAACAGGATTCATGTGAATCCGCTTTTTGATGGAGAGAACCAGCTGACTGGAAATGTATTTCTGAAAGGTCGTATTTATGGCATTGTGCTTATCAAGGCAGCAATAGAGATTTACTTCAATAAAAATATAAAATACGTTATCAACCGATGGAAGCATAAGGAGGACTAGAAATGGAAAACGAAAACAACTTTAAAGAAACCGTAAGCTCCCTGTTTAAGGGAATGGATGGATTTGTATCTGCGAAGACAGTGGTAGGAGATGCGATCCATGTAGGAGACACCATTATACTTCCCCTGGTGGATGTATCCTTTGGTGTAGGCGCTGGTGCATTTGCAGGTGATAAAAAGAACAATGGCGGCGGAGGTCTCGCCGGAAAGATGACCCCATGCGCAGTTCTGGTAATCCAGAATGGTACCACCAAGCTTGTAAACGTAAAGAACCAGGATGGTCTTACTAAAGTTCTGGATATGGTTCCTGACTTTGTAAACCGCTTCGCACCTGGCGGAGATAACAGCGCGGATGAAACTGTAGATTCTGAAGAGAACTAGATCGTGTCTGATCGAGTAACTGATTATAAAAGCTGCAGGCGGTTATTTTAGAAGTTAATGTGTTCAGATGTGGCATTTCAGCATAAAATATACTAAACCAAAGAGGCAAGGCTGTATGAATTATGGGAAAAGCTCTTGGTTTTATGCTATTTTTCATCGGACTGGGAATGGTGATCGGCTTGCTTGTCTCCGAGACCACCGCACTTCTGATTGCAGCAGCTTTGTGTATGCTGTGTGGCTATCATTTATTTTGTAGATAAAATGGGTATGAAAAGATTATCAGCGAATCCTTTCATACCCATTTACATTTTATGTAACTATCCTTTTTATTAAAATAAATTCTGTCTGGGAGAAACTGTTCTGGAGCTTGTTGAAAAAGGCTTTCTGCAAAATGTACGCCACACTTTGCGGGAATGATTTTTCAAACACACTTAAAAAATGCTTATCCGGGAAACAAAAAAATAGCCCCCACAAAACTGTGAGGGCAGGTGTTTCTTAGGCTCTTTCAACGTTTCCGGATCTTAAGCAGGAAGTACATACGTACATTTTCTTAGCTCCGCCTTCAGTTTTAACCTTAACGGATTTCACGTTTGATTTCCACATCTTATTGGATCTTCTATGGGAATGACTCACATTATTTCCGAAATGAGCACCTTTTTCACAAATTGCGCATTTAGCCATGATAGCACCTCCTTGACGCTTTTTTTCAACAGTTCATATTCTAACAGATGGAAAAACATTTTGCAAGCAAAAAAAGGAAAATTTTAAAACAATTTAAAATAAATTTGCTATTTGCGTGGATGCGTGCTAAAATTGGACATTGTGTTATGAATGAAAAAAGGGTATAATATGGTATATACATTTTGAAAATCAAATTAATGGAGGTAAACCATATGAAGGGACGTATAGATTCCGGCCTTGGCCAGATCATTATTGATACGGATGTAATCGCGACTTATGCAGGAAGCGTTGCAGTAGAATGTTTTGGTATTATCGGTATGGCCGCTGTCAGCATGAAGGACGGCCTTGTAAAGCTGCTCAGGAGAGATTCCTTACAGCATGGTATAAATGTTAAGATCACAGAAGATAATAAGATTCGCCTTGATTTTCATGTAATCGTGGCGTACGGTGTGAATATCAGCACTATTGCAGATAATCTTGTAAACAATGTGAAATATAAAGTCGAGGCTTTTACAGGAATGGAGATTGAGAAAATCAACATTTACGTAGAAGGTGTTCGTGCAATAGATTAGGATTAGAGGAGGAAACTTGTGGTGGATAGACAGACCATAGATGCCAAGATACTTTCCAGAATGTTTCTGGCAGGAGCCAAGAACCTGGAAGCGAAGAAAGAATGGATCAACGAGTTGAATGTATTCCCGGTTCCGGATGGAGATACCGGTACGAATATGACAATGACTATTATGTCAGCTGCATCAGAGGTAAGCAGTCTTACAGATCCTGATATGGAGACACTCGCCAAGGCTATTTCGTCCGGTTCCCTGCGTGGAGCCAGAGGTAACTCAGGCGTTATTCTTTCCCAGCTTCTCAGAGGCTTTACCAAGGGAACCAAGGGACATAAAGAAATGGATGCAGTTGTGATCGCAGCTGCTATGGAGAAGGCTGTAGAGACTGCATACAAAGCAGTTATGAAGCCGAAGGAAGGTACCATTCTTACAGTAGCACGTGAGGCCGCAGTAAAGGCTGCTGAGATTGCAGAGGAATCTGCGAATCTGGAGCTTTTCTTCCGTGCCATTTTCGAGCATGCTGAGAAGACACTTGCCCGCACACCGGAAATGCTTCCTGTCCTGAAAGAAGCAGGTGTAGTAGACTCAGGCGGACAGGGACTTCTAGAAGTTTTCCGTGGTGCATTTGATGGTTATCTTGGAAAAGAAATCGACTATTCTGCATTTGAGAAGGTATCTTCCGGTCCGGCAGTGACCAGGATCTCCCAGCAGGCAGAAGCGGATATCAAATTTGGATATTGCACGGAGTTCATCATTCTTTTGAATAAGCCTCTTCCAGATGAGGAGCTTCACAGCTTCAAGGAGTTCCTTACATCAATTGGTGATTCCATTGTACTGGTAGCAGATGATGAAATCGTGAAAGTACATGTACACACCAATCATCCTGGCCAGGCATTCGAGAAAGCGCTTACCTACGGTGCACTTTCCCGCATGAAGATTGATAACATGCGTGAGGAACATCAGGAGAAGCTGATCAAGGATGCCGAGAAGCTTGCCCGGGAGCAGGAAGAACAGGAGAAGAAGGAAGCTGCTGTGAAAGCCGCCAAAGAGCATAAGAAATACGGATTTATCAGTGTTTCCGTGGGAGAAGGACTCTCCACCCTGTTTAAAGAGCTGAATGTAGATTATATCATCGAGGGCGGTCAGACCATGAACCCAAGTACAGAGGACATGCTCAATGCCATCGCTGAAGTAAATGCAGATACTATTTATATTTTCCCGAATAATAAGAATATTGTACTTGCTGCAAACCAGGCGAGAGACCTTACCGAGGACAAAGAGATCGTGGTAGTTCCTACCAAGACCATTCCTCAGGGAATTACAGCTCTGATCAGCTTCCAGCCGGAAATGAACGGAGAAGAGAATCTGGAAGCCATGATGGAGGCTGTATCCATGGTGAAGACCGGACAGGTAACATACGCAGTCCGCGACACCAGACTGGATGAGAAAGAAATCCACGAGGGTGATATTATGGGAATCGGTGATCACGGAATTCTTGCAGTAGGCAAGGGACGTGAGAATGTTGCCAAAGAAATGGTGGCAGCTATGGTAGACGAGGATTCTGAGGTGATTAGCATTTACTACGGTGCTGAGACCACAGAAGAGGATGCCGAGAGCCTTGCCGCAGAGCTGGAGGAAGCATATCCAGACTGCGAAGTAGAGGTAAATATGGGTGGACAGCCGATTTACTATTACATTATTTCTGTTGAGTAATGAATAGCTGCAGGGCAGCGAATGATAAAGAGATTGAAGACAGGGTGGAAGATTTCCGCCCTGTCTTCTTTGACAATAAACCTAGGATCATTGGTAATATTAAGTTTTTTTGCGCACCGTGAAGCTGTTGTTGAGGTCGAAGTGGTTGGCAGGAGATATTGCTATGGGCAAAGTGAAATAAGTATGGAAAATTGGCAGTCTTTGTTGTAAAATAATGAGAACGCTTTTCGGGCAAATGAAGAAAGACCCGGAAACAGAGATGAATGGTCAGAAAGAGGGGAAAAACAGTGGCAAAGCTTCTTCGGGAACTAAAAGGAGTAGGAGAAAAGACGGAAAAACTATTTCAGAAGATCGGTATCACCACAACAGATGACCTGCTCCATTACTATCCAAGAAATTACGACTCATATGAGGCACCGGAGGAAATTGGTTCTTTGAAGGAGAACTCCGTGGTGTCTGTTCGTGGAACTGTCACTGCCGGAGTCTATGTAAACAGGATTCGTAATCTCCAGGTGATCTCCGTCACTGTGGCAGATACCACCGGAAGACTTCCTGTGGTATGGTTTAATGCCCCCTACTTAAAAAATACCCTGAAAAAAGGCAGCTGCTTCATTTTCCGCGGCAAAATCTCCAGAAAAAAAGGTCACCTGGAGATGGAGCATCCGGAGATTTTTACTCCGGCGGCTTATGAGGAAATCCTTCACAGCATGCAGCCCATATACGGACTTACTGCAGGGCTTACAAACAAACTGATAATCAAGCTGATGCACCAGATCCTGGATGAACAGAGCCTGCAGACAGAATTTCTCCCAGATGAGATTAAGGAATTTTATCACCTGGCAGATGATAATTATGCCATCTCTACTGTCCATTTTCCAGGCAATATGCAGGAACTTCTGGCGGCGCGAAAACGCCTTGTGTTTGACGAATTTCTTTTGTTTATTCTGGCAGTACAGATCTTGAAGGGAAAAACAGAAGAAGCTCCCAATGCTTTTCCCATGAAGCCGGTATGGACCACAGAACAGGTTATGGAAGGTCTTCCTTATCATCTGACGAAGGCACAGCTAAACGCCTGGCATGAGATCGAAAGAGACCTTTGCGGGCATACCCTTATGTCCCGGCTGGTTCAGGGCGACGTTGGAAGCGGAAAAACGATTCTGGCTTTTCTGGCAATGATCCTTACTGTGGAAAATGGCTATCAGGCAGCATTGATGGTGCCCACAGAGGTACTTGCAAATCAGCATTTTGAAGCATTTACGAAATTGATGGAGGAACAGGAGATTTCATCCTGCCATCCGGTTCTTCTTACTGGCTCAACCACCCAGAAAGAGAAAAGAAGAATTTATGGAGAAATCGCATCCGGGGAGGCAAATGTGGTCATTGGTACTCACGCCCTGATCCAGGAAAAAGTGGTGTACGAGAATCTTGGCCTTGTGATCACCGATGAGCAGCATCGCTTTGGCGTGAAGCAAAGGGAGGCGCTGACCACCAGGGGAAATGCACCGCATGTACTTGTTATGAGTGCCACTCCCATCCCCAGAACTCTTGCGATCATTGTATACGGGGATCTGGATATTTCCATTATAGATGAGCTTCCTGCCATGCGTCTCCCGATTAAGAACTGTGTAGTTGGCACGTCTTATCGCCCGAAAGCCTACTCCTTTATAGAAAGGCAGGTGCGGGAAGGGCGCCAGGCATATGTGATTTGCCCTATGGTAGAAGAAAGTGAGGGGGCAGACGGGGAAAACGTGACAGACTATACAGCACGGCTGAGGGAGATTTTTCCATCAGACATCACCATTGGAATGCTCCATGGAAAAATGAAGCCCAAGGAAAAGAACGGGATCATGGAACAGTTTGCAAGGGGAGAAATCCAGGTTCTGGTGTCTACTACAGTAGTGGAGGTAGGTGTAAATGTGCCAAATGCTACGGTGATGATGGTAGAAAATGCAGAGCGGTTCGGACTTGCACAGCTTCATCAGCTGAGAGGGCGTGTTGGACGTGGAGCGTATCAGTCTTATTGTATTTTTATGCAGGGAAATGAAGAGGAAGAGACCTCCAGAAGACTGGAGATTTTGAATAAATCGAATGATGGATTTTTTATAGCAGGGGAGGATCTGAAGCTTCGGGGACCGGGAGATCTGTTTGGAATCCGTCAGAGCGGACAGCTGGAGTTCCGGATCGGAGATATTTATCAGGATTCGGATATACTGAAGGCTGCCAGTGATGCTGCGGGAGGAATCCTGGATCTTGACAGGGAGCTGGAGCTGCCCCAGCATGAAAAATTGAAAGAAAGATTGAATGCTTATATGAAATATGACCTTGAGAACCTTGGATTGTAAGGTTTTACAGGGAAATAGATGACGAAAAAAATAAGAAAATCCATCCTTTTTTTGGTAATAACTGTGCAAGAAAACAAAAATTATCAGGATTTTAAGATTTGTACCCGAGGATTTCCTGAAATTAACAGGTTTTGTTTGTATACTTTTACCTATGAATTCAGAGAAATGGTTTGTCAAGGGGGATTTTATCAGAACTTGCAAAAAAAAATGATTCGTAGTATTCTATCATAGAAGCGAAAACGAAGATTATATTCACCGTCAAGGAGGCTATTATAATGGCTACGAAGAGAACTACAAAAAAGGCAGAAACAATGGCGGCCAAGAAGGCTGCTAAGACTGTGGCTGAGGTTAAAGCTACAGCTGCAGCAGAGGTAAAGGCTGAGCCAAGTAAGGCAGAGGCTGTTAAGACAGCTGTTGTTGAGACTGTGAAAGCGGCTACAGAGACTGTTAAGGCTGCTACTGAGAGTGTTAAAGAGACTGCGAAAGAGGCTGTTAAGGAGACTGCAAAGGCTCCGGCTAAGACAGCTGGGAAGGCAGAGGCTAAGAAGCCTGCTGTTAGAAGAACTGCTAAGAAGGCTGCTGTTGCAGCTGAGGAGATTTTTATTCAGTATGCAGGCAAGGAATTCACTACTAAGGATGTAGTGGCAAATGTGAAAAAGGCCTGGACAGAGATGACCGGAAAGAAAGAAGAAGATATCCAGGATATTAAAGTTTACGTTAAGACTGAAGAGAATAAGGCATATTATGTAGTAAACGGTGAAGCAGAGGGACATTACGTAGAGCTGTAATTTCCCCTATATGAATGGCTTCAGGGAGTGTGTGAGTGCGTTCCCTGAAGCCTTTTTTGATTTCGAGGGACGTGAGAGGAAGTGAGTGCCGTCTGGGGGCGGTGCCGAAATGGGGTGTCTGGCTCCGCCGCCTAGTGATCTATAAAATTGCAAACTCGCCCTTGCAGGGCTCAGACAGTGCAATTTTATAGATCGCTATGCTCGCCAGACGCCCCATTTCGGCAATGCCCCCAGACGGCACCCACTTCCTCTCACTGGTTACTGGGAAGGGACGGCGGCTGCAGGCAGCGCCTGGGGATAGGATAATTGTATAGGTGGGAAGGTGCAAGATGGGATCGGGGGATGGAGAGCTTGCGTGCGGGCAGCGCCTGGGGGAGGATAATTGTGTAAGTGGGAAGGTGCAAGATGGGATCGGGAAATGGAGAGCTTGTGTGCAGGGCAGTGCTTAGTGTGGGGAAATAAATTGCTGGACAAAAGGGGGTAAATAGGATAAAATATTTAGATATAGACAGGAGTAGCCCCTTGATTTGACAAGGGGTCTTTTTATGAAAGGAATAAAGTATGTTTAATGAAATTGATTTCAGTAAGATAGATACGAGTATTACACCGCCTCAGGATGATACAGAGCGTCAGTATTATTATATGGCGAAGCTGGCTGAGATGGTGGCTTTGAGGGAGCGGGAACTGGGACGGAGGATTACTTATTGTCTGCAGACGTTCGGATGTCAGATGAATGAGAAGCAGTCTGAGGTTGTCGCAGGGATTATGGATGAGATTGGATTTAAGAGACAGGAAACAGAGGATGCGGATGTTGTGATTTATAATACCTGTACGGTTCGTGAGAATGCCAATCTTAAGGTGTATGGTCGCCTTGGTAAGCTGCATAGTCTGAAGAAGTCTAATCCGGATATGAAGATTGCTTTGTTTGGGTGTATGATGCAGGAGAAGCAGGTTGTGGATAAGATCCAGAAGGATTATCCATTTGTCAATCTGGTGTTTGGAACCCATAATATTTTTAAGTTTGCAGAGCTGTTTTATGAGATGGAGAATCGTGACAGCCAGCTGATCGATATCTGGGAGGGTACGGATAAGATCGTGGAGGAGCTGCCTACAGAGCGTAATTATTCTTTTAAGTCCGGTGTGAATATTATGTTTGGATGTAATAATTTCTGCAGTTATTGCATTGTGCCTTATGTAAGAGGGCGTGAAAGAAGCCGTGAGCCGGAGGCGATTGTGAAAGAGATAGAGGCTCTGGTGGCGGATGGCGTTACAGAGGTTATGCTTCTGGGACAGAATGTAAACTCTTATGGAAAGACTTTGAAGGATCCGGTGACTTTTGCACAGCTTCTTGAGAAGGTGGAGCAGATCGAGGGGCTGAAGAGAATCCGGTTTATGACTTCTCATCCGAAGGATCTATCTGATGAGCTGATCGAATATATGAGTAAGAGCAGGAAGGTGTGCCATCATCTGCATCTGCCTATGCAGTCTGGCAGCAGCCGTATCCTGAAGATCATGAACCGGCATTATGATAAGGAGAAGTATCTGGGACTGGTGGAGAAAATCCGTACAGCGGTGCCGGATATTTCCCTGACTACAGATATTATTGTAGGTTTCCCGGGTGAAACTGAGGAGGATTTTCAGGAAACTCTGGATGTAGTGGAGAAATCTGATTTTGATACTGCATTTACCTTTATCTATTCCAAGAGAAGCGGCACTCCTGCGGCGAAGATGGAGGATCAGGTTCCAGAGGATGTGGTGAAGGATCGTTTTGACCGCCTTCTAAAGCTGGTTCAGGAGAAAGGAAGAGAAGTCTCTTCCAGATTCCAGGGCGAGGTTCAGGAAGTTCTTGTTGAGACGGAGAGCAAGGAAAAGGGTATTTTCACAGGAAGAACCCAGTATAATCTGCTGGTTCATTTTCCAGGAACCCCGGATCTTCTTGGCAAGTATGTGAATGTGCGTCTGGATACCTGTAAAGGCTTCTATTACATGGGAACAAGAGTGGAGGATTAAAGCACCTGCCGAATCGTTACAAAAGATTTATATATCAGATTTTTTGATTCTGTAATCCTGACTATGAATAAAAAGCAATATTTGGCAAAAAGGCTACTGTCACTCCGTGACCAGTAACACGCTTTGCGATGCGCAGAAATCATGCATTCGCATGATTTCGTGCTGAGATTCCCGGACTTCCTGTGAACTTTGTTCACAAAAAACACCTTGCAGAACGTTACCATTGAACCGTAAAGTAAAAAGCGCAAATAATATAAATAATTACAAAAAAGGTTGCATTTTTGTGATAAATAGTGCAATATTATTATATTGAACACTCGTGGGAAAGGCGGCACCTGTAATGGTTAAAGGGCTGTGCAGGAAATTTTATGCATTGTTGAGGAAAGAAGCAGTTCATGAGAATGAGCCTCAGCGTATATTGTTCCTTCTCAGAATTATATTGTTGATTCTGGGACTTTATTTTCTGATCATTCCGTTAGTATTCTGCATTGTGGGACCGAAGACAGAGGTCTGGACAGGATATATTTTCGCAGCAATGGCGGTTGCTGCTTTTTATGCAACATACCGGCTGAAGGTACACACCAGTGTGCTTGTCTGCAGCGGTCTGCAGCTGGCATGGATAATTGTGTTTGTTGTTCTCTATGGATGGGACTGCGGTATTCAGCATCTGATGTTTGAGATGCTGGTACTGGTATATTTTGCTGTCTACAATTCTCTTGTGTATAAGGTCAGCTATACAGTAGTTCTGTTTGCAGTACGATTCAGCCTGTTTTTGTACTGCAGGGTAAATATTTCTGTTTTTGCCCTGACAGAAACGGCTACAGTTGTATTACAGATCATAAATACCATTGTGACGTTTGTGCTTATGGCTGTAGCGTGCAGTATGTTCAGCTCCAATGTGGAATCTGCGGAGAAGAAGCTGGTGCTGTATAATGAGCAGCTGAAGAAACAGGCCGGGACAGATCCGCTGACAGGTTTGTGGAACCGCCGTCAGATGATACAGTACATTACGGAGAAGCGCAGGAAAGAGCCTGTTATGGCGTTTACCATTGGTATGTGTGACATTGATTTTTTTAAGAGGATCAATGACCATTGGGGACATGACTGCGGAGATGCTGTACTGGTATGGATCACACAGCATATGAGCCGGGAATTGGGTGAGCATGCCAAATTGTGCCGCTGGGGAGGCGAAGAATTCATCTTCTTTTTCCCAGATATGAACGGAGACGAAGTATGCCTTATGCTCAACTCTCTTCGCATGAAGCTGGACAACGATCTGTTTGACTGGAGGGGAGAATGGATTCCGGTTACTATGACGTTTGGCGTGGAGGAGAATGATTTCAAGTCCAATATAGACACCTTGCTGAAAAATGTGGATGCGAAACTTTATATGGGCAAAGAACAGGGAAGAGACCGGGTGATCTATTAAACTCACCGGGTCTTTTGTCGAATTAACAACAGTAATAAGCAGGAGAATAAAACTTGTATGTATACAGTTGAAGAAATAAAAAATAAAGTAAAAACAGGAACCTGGACAAAAGAGGATGTGGCACGCTGTGTGGAGGAGCTGAAGCAGATATCGGATTTTATTGTTTATACAGAAGAAATCTATTATATAAGTTATGGGATTTTTGCCTATAATTTTCGGGAATATGCTTATTCTCTGATCGAAATCTGCCGGGAGGCCGGAGTTCACATGGAGCGTTCCAAGGAGAAATCCAGACTTTATCTTGCCCTGGTAAGACTTTATTTCTGCCTTGGTTTTCCCCCGAAGATTGTGGAATATGGCCTGAAATATGCCAATTCCGGATTTACCTTAAGATCCCCTCTGAAATCCGTTTATAACACTATCGTAGCCGCTTTTTCAGACTGTGGACTGTTTTTTGAGGCGGATTTTTATCTGGAGAAAATGATGGATATTTCCAGACTGGATCCCTGTGACAGCAGTGTGGATTTCTGGAATTCGGATACTTTAAATGAGCTGGTCTATTATGACAGCAAGGTTTACGTGAAGCTGGGAATGGGAGATGTTGCAGGTGCAGAGCAGGCGTCAGTGGACATGCAGGCGATTCTTACGGAACGGGAGATTCCTGAAGATGGCAGAGCCTTTTTCCTGCTTCAGAAGGAATTTACGGACTTGTATCTTCGCCTTTACCAGCAAAAAGACAAGGCGGTCATTGCGGAAGAATTTAACAATTATATGAAGAAAATGGAAGCCGGGGAGGGTGCCAGGGATACCTTAAGCTTCTGCGTCTGCTATTTCGGAGAGTTCCTTCAGGTAATGGCGGAGGAAGAACGCTGGGACGACATTATACGTATTGGCAACTACATTAAAAATGCCCGGAATTTCAGCGGAAGCTTCTGCCCGGTTTACAAGCTTATGCGCACTGCTGCATGCAGAAGTGACCGGGAAGAGCTTCGGAGACAGATACCGGAATTCGAGAGAATGTATCTGGAGGCTCTGGAGCAGGAGAAGGAGAATTATGACCAGATGGTACGTCTCCTTACCAGGGAGGAGCTTCGGATTGAACGCCTGAAAACGTCCATGGAGAGGGATGCCCTTACCGGCTGTCTGAACCGTGCGGCTTTTGACCACAACAGCAAGCGCTTTATGAAGAATCATAAGAAGGGCAGCCTTGTATTTATTGACCTGGATTATCTGAAGCTGATCAATGACTGCTATGGCCATGAAAACGGAGACCGTTACCTGGTGTGTTTTGCAGAGAATATGAAGTGTGCTATGGACAGGCAGGATCTTCTGTACCGGTATGCAGGAGATGAGTTCCTTATTTTGTCTGCACTGGAGCCGGAGCAGATACAGGAACGGCTAAACGAAATTCTGGAAAAGAGCCCGATCCATTTTGATATTAACGGAGAAATCCGCAACATCAGCTTTTCCTATGGCATTGTGGCATTTGAGGAAAAAAAGGGAAAAATCGCAGATTTGGTGAAGGAAGCGGATCAAAGAATGTATCAGTGCAAGAGCCGGAATCATGAGCGTATTTCCAAAAGAGGTGCGGCGGAATGATCACGCGGGAAAATATTATTCATTTTTACACCAAATACAAAGAAAATCTGAAGACGGAAGATCAGATTCAGGAGAATCTGCTGAAGGCAGAAGACCAGGAGGCGTGGATCGAAAATCTGAAGAACAAATCCAGAATGATGCGCCGGCTTTACATTGAAAATGAGGCACTTCTGAATCTGTATATCCGCCCCTTCCTTGACGGAGAGGCGGAGCTGAACGAGGAACTGGCAAGAGAATTTCTGCATCAGATCCGCATGGCCGATGAGGAGGGCTATGAGGATAACCTTGCCATGCTGGAAATTCTGGAGCTTCTGGATGGATATTTTCAGAAAAGTGATGATCTGGACTCTTATATCTGGACCCTGAATCTTCTGGGAAATTTTTATAACCGTCCCTTCAGTGATGAAGATGGAAAGAAAGGAGCCATGTATTTTGACAGACTGCGGGCACTTTCTTCCAGATATTTTGAAATCGAGGATTTTGACGTAAGGAAGCGAATCCTTTTTTCTTATTATAATTTTCCGATAGTGTTGATGAACTTTAATCTGGACACGGCCAAGGAGCTTTTGCAGTACATTGATGAGGCAATGGAATTTTATAATGATGAGAAAGTCCGGGAATTAGACGGAGAGCGGTTTGATTTTGATGAACTGATCGAAGAACTGAATTATGATCTTCTTGGAAATTCAGTCCTGAGATTTACCGTGAGGGAGATTGATCCGGAGCTTCTTTCCAGAGCATCCCGGGTTCTGGAAGAATATTATCAGCGTGAGCTTGAGAAGAATCCGGAGCCCTACGAAATGCTGGATGAAATATACTGTAATTATAAGTCCTGTCTGTTCTATCAGGGTAAGATAACCTGCACAGAGCTTCTGGAGGATTACCGGAAATTCTGTGAACACAGTATGGAGCATGACGATCTGGACAGCCAGGAGGGAGTGCCTTTTTCTGACAGCCGCTATTTTCAGGTTGCGATTAACCATTTGCCGACGATTTTGGAATTGTTGGAGAAATATGCGGATGAATATCACGGAGCACCAGATCTCCGTGATTTTTGTGTATCCAATTATGTGCATGCTATTCGCAGGCTGTCCAGGACAGAAAACGATACCTTTGTAAATGATGTAGTATGGCGTTCTCTCAGGGATGTGTTGAAATATATTACCGGAGATGAAATAAACACCCTGGTTCTTATGCAGATCATGGTAAGCCGGGATGAGGGCACTGCCATGCACAGTGCAATGGTGGAGCAGATTGCCAGGCGAATTCTGAATGTAGTGATGAAAAAGCGGCCGGAGCTTCTGATTGGAACCTTTGGTTATGAGAACGTGGTGGAAGTGCTGGAAAATCAGGAGACCATTCTGGACTATGTTTCCCAGTCTGCACAGCTTCTGGATATTGGAATGATCAGACTTGCCTCTATTGTGAACAAGCAGTCACGGCAGCTGACACAAAGGGAAAAGAATGATATTCTCAGCCATCCCTGTGAGGGGGCTAAATTCGTAGAGGAGATTCCGGCTCTTTGCAAATATCGGGATGCTGTTCTGGGACATCACAAATCCTGGGATGGAAAAATAGGATATCCGGCAGATTTTGACAATACCAGGTCAAATGTGCGTTTCCTTATTGAAATACTGCATATCAGCGATTGTCTGGATGCAGCCACTGACTTTGTGGGACGAAGCTATAAGAATGCCAAGAAGCTGGAACAAGTAGCGGAGGAGTTTTCCTGGGGAAAAGGTTCTGTTTATTGTCCGGAGCTGGTGGAGCTTCTGGAAGAGGATAAAGAACTGCAGGGAGATCTCAGATATCTGCTGGGAGCGGGACGCATCCGTACTTGTTATTCGGTATATGGCAAGGCAGTAGATCAAAATGAAATAGAAGAAAGCAGGCTGTTCACAGATATTGAAAACTGGGAAGCCAGCAGCCGGAAGCAAAGTGATGAAGAGGGAGATACGATTCTCGATTTCCTTCACAAAAGCGGAAACGAGAGCCGTCAGCTTCTTGGAGCACTGGCAAGGAATTCTCTGATCATTTTGTATGTGGATATGATGTCTGGCGAATACAAGGTATACTACCGCGGAAACCAGAGACTTCTGGATAAAAAGATTCCGGACGGTTATTACGGAGACTTCCTGAAAGAATATCTGGCGCCAAACTGTGAACCGGGTGATTGGGAAAAAGTACGGCTGAAAATCAGACTGTCAGAGCTTTCCCGCATATTTCTGGAGCAGGAGGGCAGCTATGAGTGTGAAGCCCGGATCCGGGCAAAAGATGCTTACCGCTGGGTGCGGTTCCAGTTTATCTGCCTGGACGAGGAAAATGTTATGCCTGGCATGATGACTGTGATCGCGACAGATGTTCAGGAAAGCCACAGCAGAAATGAACAGCTGATGAACAGTCTGAAGGAGGCATATCAGTCTGCAGAAGAGGCAAACAAGGCAAAAAGCATTTTCCTCAGCAGTATGTCCCATGACATTCGCACTCCTATGAATGGAATACTTGGTATGACCCAGATCGCCATGAATCATCTGAACGATCCTGCGCGTATTCTGGATTGTCTTCAGAAGATCGACGATTCTTCCAGACACCTTCTGGAGCTGATCAATGAGGTTCTGGATATGTCGAAAATTGAGAGTGGGGATACGATGCTTCATGAGGAACCACTGTACCTGAGCAAAACCATGAAAATTGTGGATGGAGTATGCCGTCAGGCAGCTGTTGACAAACACCAGATTTTTGATATGGATATAGAAGAAATCCGGGATGATCATGTGCTGGCAGATCCGGTAAGACTCAGGCAGGTTCTGATCAATCTGATTTCAAATGGAGTAAAGTATACGCCTGAGCATGGATGTGTGCAGGTAAAAGTAACCCAGGGCAATAGCTTTGCAGAGGGCAAAGCAAGCTATTCTTTTGTGGTGCAGGATAATGGAATCGGCATGTCGGAAGAATTTCAGGAGAAGCTGTTTGAGCCTTTTTCCCGCGAGGACAACAGTATGACAAATGCTACCCAGGGAACAGGACTGGGACTTTCTATAGCCAAGTCCATCATTTCGCAGATGGGTGGAAGTATTGAGGTAAAGAGCATTCAGGGGAAAGGTACGACTTTTCTTGTGCGGCTGGATCTGAAGCTTGTGGAAGAAGAGAAGGAGGCTGACCAGGCCCTACTGGCAGCAGAGGCTGGTGAAGAGAAGGAAAAAGATCCGGGCTTTTTGAAGGGACGCAGGATCATGCTGGTGGAGGACAATGAGCTGAACCGGGAGATTGCTTACGAGCTTTTGTCCGAATCCGGTCTGATCGTGGATGTGGCAGAGAATGGACAGGAGGCGATCAAGCTTCTTGGAATCAGGCCGGAGAATTATTATGAACTGATCTTTATGGATATTCAGATGCCGGTGATGAATGGTTATGAGGCCACGGCAAATATTCGCGCAGGAGAGAGCGACTACTGGAAAACTATTCCGGTGATCGCCATGACTGCAAATGTGTTCCAGGAGGATGAGAGCCGGGCAGCAGAGTGTGGAATGAGTGATTATGTGACTAAGCCAATTGACATGAATGTGATTTATTCTGTCCTTGAAAAATGGCTTCGAGGACAGAAAGGATGATGTGAGCCAGTACCTGCCAGAGCTTTTTATATACTCTGGCAGCAGACCGGAAGGGGCTTCCGGTGGTGCTGGCATATGGATGAGGGAGCGATAGAGTTGAGTAAGAATAAGTACGAAATAGATATGTGTAACGGAACCATTATGGACAAGCTGGTTTCTTTTGCCATTCCGCTGATGGTTTCCGGAATTCTGCAGCTGATGTTCAATGCTGTGGATATTATTGTGGTGGGACGGTTTTCCGGCAGCCAGGCCCTGGCAGCAGTTGGTTCTACTACCGCTTTGATCAATGTGTTTACCAATCTTTTTATTGGTGTTTCACTGGGAGCTAATGTACTGGCTGCCAGGTTCTATGCGGCAGGTAAGGCGAAGGAGATGTCGGAAACGGTACATACGTCTGTTACACTGGCTTTGGTCAGTGGTGTGGCGATGGCTGCTGTAGGACTTGTTTTTTCAAGATGGGCACTGGAGGTTATGGGAACGCCTGCGGATGTGATTGACCAGTCCACTTTGTATATGAGGATTTATTTCCTGGGAATGCCGTTTTTTATGCTTTATAACTATGGTGCAGCTATTCTGCGTGCGGTAGGGGATACCAAGCGTCCGCTGATGTTCCTAGTTGTGGCAGGTGTGACCAACGCGGTGCTGAATATGATTCTGGTGATCGTGTTTCATCTGGGTGTTGCAGGTGTTGCCATTGCGACCATTATTTCCCAGCTGATTTCTTGTATTCTGGTTCTCCGCTGTCTGTATATGACGGACAGCAGTTATCAGCTCCGGTTTTCCAGATTGTGCATGAAGAAATTTTATCTGGTACAGATTTTCCAGGTGGGAATACCGGCAGGAGTGCAGAGTACGGTTATTAATATTTCCAATGCGCTTTTGCAGTCTTCTGTAAATTCCTTTGGTTCCACTGCTATGGCTGGTTATACGGCGGCGAATAATATTCTGGGATTTTTGTATGCGTCTGTAAATGCGGTCACCCAGGCCTGTATGAGCTTTACCAGCCAGAATTATGGTGTTGGAAAATATAAACGTATGGACAGAGTGCTGCTGGACTGCGGAATCCTGTCCTTTGTGATCGCCCTTGTGCTGGGATGCGGATCTTATATGTGTGGCGGTGAAATCCTGAAGGTTTACACAGAGGATCCGGAGGTTATCCGATGTGGTGTGGAGATTCTTTCCATCACCACAGTGCCTTATTTCTTATGTGGAATCATGGATCTTTTTCCTGGCGCTCTCCGGGGAATGGGACATTCCGGTGTGCCTATGATCCTTTCTATTATCGGTACGGTTGGTACCAGAATTGTGTGGATCTTCTGGATATTCCCACAGCACAGAAGCCTGTACACCTTGTTTATTTCCTATCCGGCATCCTGGTTCATTACCATTGTGCTGCAGGTGGTCTGCTTTGTGTTTGTGAGACGGACGGTGCATGGACAGCTGAAGGGTACCGGGAAAGCGGCGTGATGGAAAGAAAGAAGAGAAATGTTATAATATGTTTCTGAAACGGGTAAGAGCCAGGGAAAGCGAAACGCTTCCCTGGCTCGTTTTTAGCTTCCGTTCCCTCTGAGCTTCACGAAAGATAATAATGGAAAATGACATAATTGGGTAAGTGTGAATGATTCAATAATTCGGCTGGGCTAACTTCCTCCCATTAAAGTTAGTGCAGGCGATTATTTGTGTGGGCATTTGGCGTAAGTTGTTGTGCTTACGTAGTCTAAAACAACAAGATGATTACATTTAGTGCAAATTTTAGCTGTGTAGGTTTTTACGATACATCCTCCATTGCTTTGAGAATAATGTCTATCTACATAACCGGATTTAAAATTGTGAGTACATATAAGTGCTCGAGTTTCTAAATCTGATTCAGAAACCGGAATTACTTCATGATTGTTGGTTTCAAAATGAAGACTGGTAGTATTAAAGGATTCATCTTGTGTTTCAGAATCCTTAAACGCCATATATTCTTCAGTGATTGGTGTGTTGTCAGTGATTTGTACCGTCTGCATCGGCGCATACCCAAACACTGTAGTCCCACTCAAAAACACAGATGCCAATATTGCAGCAGCAGTACCAATTTTACTGGCTTTCCTATTCTTCATCATAATAAATTCCACTCTCCTTTTCATTGTATGTTTGGCCCCCAATAAGTTGTTTTTCCAGACTACAGGAACCTGTCTGTTTCTTGCGGAAAGATTCACGAGAGCGACTGCGTAGGCTTTTCTCTCCTCCGTGGTGAAACCTTCGGTGGCGGCTTGATCTGCAATGTTTTCGGAAAAGCTGGTGTAAAGCAGAAGCGTAAGCAATGTTAACGGGTTATAAAAATGAAGGCAAATGGCTAACAGGCAGAGCAGCTTTACAGCTGAGTCATGACGGCGCAGGTGTGAATATTCATGCCGCATGATCATTTCTGACAATCTGGAATTATCAAGGCTCTCCGGTGCGACAATGAAAGGTTTCAGGAAACCTATAGTATATGGAGAACCAATAAGAGGAGAAATGCGATATTGTACATCTCCAATTCCAGGTAAGAAACAATTTCTCGTCTCAGTAATTCTTTTCAGCTTTCGCGTGAGCCGGTGATACTTAATGATTTCATAAATGCTGAAACCGCTTACAAGAAACAGCCAGCATAATCCAACCATAAGAATCCAGTCGGACATCCAGAGTGAAATTCCGTTGTAAGAAATTGCTTCTTTGTCATCAAAATTGATAAAGTAGGAAATGTTCATAAGAGAATCCGTTTCTCTTAACAAATCCTCGGGCATCAGATATTTAACCACCTGAAACGGTATCAAATACCCCACCAGACTCAGAAACACCAGGTTCCGGCCAAGCCGGTATGAAAATTTTTTCCTTTGGAGAAGCAATAGCAGGAGACAGATGATCAGTGGCACTGTTCCTGCTATGCTCATACAGATTAAAAGCATGCAAGTCCCTCACTTAAAATTTGTCAATAAAATCCAGCAAGTCCTTCTGATCCTCTTCGCTGAGATCGGAATCTTCGGCAAAGGCACAGAACAGACAGGTAAGTGAATTTTTAAAGCTCTGGAAATCAGAATCTCCAGAATCCCTGCAGCTGGTCTGGCGATTTTTTATCAGCTCCTTCATCGCATTCCGGAACAACAGGTTCTTCTTATCAAGCTTTCGTCTAAGCTGCAAACAGTGTACGAAGAGACCTAAGGTTATCAGAGGAAGGCTAAAGGATAACAGAATTGCTTTCGCCAGGTAAAAGGCAGCAGCCGGCTGATCCAAATTCGGAATTCCGTTCATCATGCAGATCAGCAGCGAGCATCCGGTGACGATCACAAAAAGAACGCCGGATAAGGTTAAAATTATTTTTTTCATTGAGTACCTCCTCATTCTACGTAGAAGCGGGAATTCAGAAATAATTTTGTTTTCTGCTCCCTTCACTATATATACGAAAACCAGAGAAAGAAATAACACGAAATCTGAAAAAATTTTTGGGAATTTTTCAGATAAGATAAATTTATGGTATACTTACAGAGAAATTGAGAGAAATTACAGGTCTGATATCATATCAGATCTTGAAAAGACACTTCCTGACAGTGTGTAAAAACCAACACTTTGTTAGGAAGCTGCCAAATAATCATAGAAGGAGAACAATCATGCCAAAATTTCTGATCATCGACGGCTCCTCCATGCTGTCCACATCCTATTACGGAAATCTTCCCAAATCTATCCTTTTCGCAAAGACAGACGAGGAAAAAGAGAGACACTATCCGGAAATCCTGCACACCTCCGATGGAAAATATACAAATGCCATGTTCACCATGCTTCGCTCCCTTCTGGCTGTCTATAAGAAAGTAAAGCCGGAATACGTGGCATTTACCTTTGATATGACAAGAGATACCTTCCGCCGCACCCAGCTTGGTGCCGATTTTTATAAGGCCAATCGTAAGGAGACTGCCCAGCCCTTAAAAGAACAGTTTGTCCAGATGGAAGAGTTCCTGAAAGCAATTGGCTGTCCGGTATTTATGAGTCAGGACTACGAGGCTGACGATTATGCGGCATCTCTTGTGGAGAAATTCCAGGGCCCGGATCTGCAGACTTATGTGCTTACCAAGGATCACGATTATTTTCAGCTGGTAAGCGAATATACCCGCATGTGGCGTGTTGTTACGAAGGATAAGCTGGAGAACTTAAAGGATGCATATGGCCTGTTTGGAAAAGAAGCTTACGAGGAACTCCCTTCTAATGTATTTGAATATACACCGGAAATTGTCTGTTCTGAGGAAGGGGTATATCCGGAACAGATTCCTGTGCTTCTGGCGATCACCGGAGATCCAGGCGATGGAATTCCAGGCTGTAAGGGCGTTTCCTCAGCAGCAGCGCCGCTTGTAGCAGAATATAAAACCCTGGACGCGATCTATGAAGCAATTGAGGACTGCGAAGACGTGGCAAAGAAAGAAAAGGAACTGAATACTTTCTGGAAAGAAAACCTTGGAATAGGCAGAAGCCCTCTGAAAGCACTGAAAACAAATAAAGAGATGGTATACTTAAGCGAACAGCTGGCAACTATGAAACGTGACATTGAGATAAAAGAAAGCCTGGAAGATATGCGGCTTCATATTAATGCAGAAGAACTGATCAGACAGTTAAAACGCTACGAAATGAACAGTATTTTGACGGAATATGAAAAAACACTAAAATAGTCAAAAAATAAAGAAAACACTTAATTGTCAGAAAAAAGAGAAAATATCAGAAAAATACAAATGGGTGGGGTAATGTGTGTTTATTTACACAAAAAATACATAAATTTTTCACAAAACACTTGCCTAAAACGGAGTAATACGCTATAATTTTCCCATACTACTTATTGATCAATTTCAATAAATTTAATTCATGGAGGGAAATGTATGAAGAAAGATTTGAAAACACTCAATAAGTCTGTTGCCATTGCAATTGCAGCGGCAATGACCGCAACTTCTGCACCGACACCACTTCTGGCGTCAGATTTTACAGATGGAGGAGATTTCGTATCTGAGTCTCCGGCAGCGGAAGCGGACACCACAGAGGAAGCTGCTGTAGAGGCAGATGGCTTCGGAGATGAAGCCGCAGTGGCAGCTGTTACAGAGGATGGCTTCGGTGACAGCGAGGCAGTTGCAGACGCAGAAGAGAGCGGAAGCACCGATGAGGTTGCTGCTTTTGATGCAGAGGCACCTGGCAAGATCGGACATGTTGCATTTGATGAGGAGGATAAGAATGTTCTTACCTGGTATGCGGACCAGAAGGCAGATGAATACCAGATCCGTGTAACAGACGGAGAGTATACTTACCGCTACAATTATAATGCAAGCGAGCCAGAGACTGGTTATCCGTCCACAGTCAACTTAAGCTATAATCTTACAAGTCTTACCATGCAGCCGTTCAAGGTTGACGCAGAAGGAAACCTTGTATACAAACCAGATGGTAAAGACGGATATATTGCAGGTCTTGAGAATGGCAAGACATACAAGGTTTCCGTTCGCGCCGTAAACCGTAACAGCGCAGATGGAACTGTTGCATATGGTGAATGGTCTGACGTTGTAGATTATACCTACTCAAAGAAGGTCGCTGAACCGAAGAGTGTGACAATTTATGCAGCTGAAAGAAAGAATCAGATTCAGGTATCCGGCGAGAACCAGAACCTCGAGGTTTCCATTAAGGATGAAGCTGGAAATGAATATTATTCTTATGCATATGGAGCAAAGGAACCCTCCTATGTAACTACTTCAGGTAACTGGCTCAATTTCTATGAGAATTACGGTTATCTGCTTAAAAAGAACGACACCACAGGTCTTTATGAAGTCGCTTCTGATGCAGACGGAAAATATATCGGTGCTTTCCAGAAAGGCAAGAAATATACCGTTAAAGTCCGTGCATATACAGGCTCCGGCGACGAGAAGAAGGTAGGCGACTGGTCCAATGAGCTGGTTGTAGAAGCAGACGACAGCGGCAGTCTTGTACCAGAGAAGACCGGTAATTTCAAATACAACGATGAATATGAATATGTAAGCTGGAACCGTATCCAGAATACATATGTATCCCAGTACGAAGTTGAAGTAGATGGAAAAGTTGCCTTTACAACAGATTCCAATTATTCCTATCCAAACTTCTATTTAGGAAGAACCTACGGAGAGTTCAAATTTGAAAGAGGTAAAACCTATACCATCCGTGTCCGCGGAATTAATTACAGATATGAGAATGGTGCAAACAAGAAGCAGGAAGGTGAATGGTCTGACGCTTATACAGTAACTTATAAAGCTGTAGATACAAGCCTGAAGAAAATCTCCGGTGTAACAGCTTCTTCTTATGTTCTCAGCTGGAATCCGGATAAGAATGCAGACAGCTATGAGATTAAGATCACAGACGAAGCTGGACGTGAGTACTTTGAGTCGCTGGCATCCGATCGGAAGAGTGGCAGGTATACCAGAGTAAGCGGCACCAGATATTCCTTTGATGAGTCTGATTATAGAACTTATACAAGCGTAGACGGAGTTCTGGAACCTGTTATTTACCCGGCTACCGGTCAGCCTGTTTATGCATTTGAAGACGGAAAGACCTATAATCTTTCTGTTCGTGCCGTTAAGATCGGAGAGGATGGTAAGGAAGTATACGGAGACTGGTCCAATGCATTTGCATACAAAGTAACCGCTTCAGATGCAGGTACCAGTGAGAAGCCTGCAGCTGTTTCCGGTGTAAATGTAAACACAGAGGATAGTGAGCCAACCTTGCGTTGGAACGCACTTGACAATGTAAACCGCTATGAAATCCTTGTAAAAGATTCTGCCGGCCGTGAATACGTGAGCTCAGCTTCTCTGAAGGATGACGGAACTGTTGATAAGACCTACTACAGCGTCGGACGCGGTAATTTCCCAAGTGTTTCCCTGTCAGAGCTTAAAGATGAAGATTTGTATACATATACAACAGATCCTAAGGTTTCATTTGACCGTGTAAGAGATGAGAAGGGCGATCCGATCAAGGCAATGGCTCCTGGAGAATCCTATACCTTCCAGGTACGTGCAGTACGCACTTATACCGTTGATACAGACGGAAAGAAAGTCACAAAGACCGTAGAAGGCGACTGGTCAGCACCGTCCGCTGCATTTACAGTAGATGCTCTTCAGCCGATCACAGATCTTCAGTATGTAAAAGCTGACGATGAGTACTATTATTTCACATACAGTGCAAAGGTTGATTTAAACAGCGTATGGTATCAGATTGCAACAGGCACAGAATTTACTACTGCAACTATGGCAAGTGACTGGAGCAGCTTCTATTATGATGGCTCAGCTGGTTCTGCGAAACTGAAGATCAGTAAAAACAACAGTAATCTGGAAGCAGGAAAAACCTATTATGTTCGTGCAGTGAGCAGTGCAGACAGACCGGAAGAGGAAGAGGTTGCAAAACTGAAACCTGCAGCAGTCTCCTTCACTACAGATGCAGAAAAGGCACCTAAGAATGTGACTGGCTTAGAGATGTATAAAGAATCTGAAAACAGCTTCGAATTCCGTTTTGATGCTGTTCTGGAAGATGGCGACTCTTATGAGCTCCAGTACACTGATAAGGCACAGCCTTCCGAAGAGGACTGGGTAACAGCTTCTTCCAGTGGTTACTATGATGAAGATGAAGATGAGTACTATGAGGATGATGATGCACTTACATTGAGAAAATCCTTATTAAAAGAAGGAGCAACCTATGTAAGAGTTGTCGCTTATGTAAAAGACAAGAGCGGAAACAAGAAATACGGTACTCCTTCCAATGTAGTAGCTGTCAATGTCTCCAAAGCCACTTCAGCGATCAGCAACCTGAAGCTGGTTGAGAAAACACCGGATGGTTATGTATTCTCCTATGACGGAACTGTAAGAAAAGAAGAAGATGTAGAATTCTGGTATTCCGAATCACCTGAATTTGTAAATGATTACAAGGTTACAGATTGTATTTCTGGTGAGAATAATAAGGCAACACTTTACTTTGAATCACTTACACCAGGCAAGACCTATTATGTGCGTGCCCGTGTAAAAAATGATAAGGCAGCTACACTTGCACAGAAATACAGTGCATACACAAATACAGCATCATTTAACGCTGGTATGCCGAATATATCTGTAACAAATGTTATCACAGCTAAGACCGTTACCTTAAAGATGAGCGCTGAAAGCGGATCAGAAAGCTGGCTTACCGGCTATCAGATCCAGAGAAAGAATGGCAAGAAATATAAAACAATTGCCAAAACTACAGACAGCGTTTATAAGAATACCAAACTGAAAGCAGATACTACCTATACTTACAGAGTAAGACCATATTATTATGATTCCGAAACAGGCAAGACCACTTATGGAGCATGGGCTTATAATAAGGTTACTACCTGGGGCGGTGCGCTGAAGCTGAAAGCAACACCTAAGAGCACAACTTCTGTAAAACTGTCCTGGACCAAGATCAAAGGTGCTAAGGGATATGAGATTTACAGATGTGAAGGATCTTCTATTGGAGATACTGTAGCAGCTGGCATGACCAACAATTTTGCTAAGTATAAACTGATCAAGACTACAAGTGCAAAGGCTTCCAGTTATACAGACAAGAAGCTTCAGAGCGGTATGGATTATTACTATCTTGTAAGAGCATACAAGACTGTAGGAAACAGCAAGTATTACATTGATGAAGGTGTATATGCAAATCTTAGCTTCGAGATGACTACCGTTAACAGAATTTCTTATGCAAACGGTAAGATGAAGTTAAGCTGGCAGCCGGTATATGCAGGAAAGGGTTATCTGGTTGAGAAGAGAAATGAAGAGACTGGTGCATGGGAAACCTATAAGACACTGAAAGCTTCCACATCTTCCATTACATTCCCGGCAGCAGATACGGAAACAACCTATCGTGTACGTGCATACAGAGGACAGGAATACAGCAATGAAATCAGAGCAACAGTTAATCCTGTTTTAGCAACTCCTGGCAATGTAAAAGCTGTTGCAAACAAAGCAGATGGAAGTATTACTGTAACATGGAATCCGGTAGCAGGTGCTGATTACTATCGTGTATACAGAACCACCTCTTCCTGGAACAGATATAACAAAGACAGCAATTCTTACAGCTATAGTTACGGTTCCAGTGCAACTGTCCCGAATTATGTTGCTGATTCCACAACAGTCAGCGGATACAAATTCGTTAGTGAACTGAAGGAAACGACTATTACAGATCGCGAGATCAAGTACACCTATAATGGTGCAACAAGCACAGAGTACAAAGGACCGAAAGCAGGAGTAAAATATTACTATTATGTAATTGCTTACAAGAATGGTAAGTCCTATGAGTACAAAGATTCTGCTGATGAAACATATACAAGTGGTGCAAGCAAATCTGCAAGTGCTATAGTTTCCACAGCAAAGATCGCGAAGCCAACCAGTCCAAAAGCGAAAGCAACAAAGGGCAAGATTACTGTCAGCTGGAAGAAAGTAACAGGAGCTACCGGATATCAGGTATACCGTTCCACTAAGAAAGGTTCCGGATACAAACTGGTAGGAACTATTACAAAAGGCTCCAAAGTGAAATATGTTGACAAGAGCTCCAAGAAAGCTGGAACCAAGTATTATTACAAAGTACGCGCCGTTGGAAACAACGAAGCAGGTGTTCCAATCTATTCTTCTTACAGCACACCAAAATATGCGAAAGCAAAATAAATAAAGTGTAATAAAATCCCCCTCCTGTTAGACAGGAGGGGGATTTTCGATTACCCAGATGTAAAAACTTATGCAACTATTTGAATGCAGATATAAGAAAAGAAGACCCGTATCACAGGCCTTCTTTAATAAGCTTACCATCTTTTAAATGCAGAATTCGCTGATTGCTGCTCCCTCTGAACTGAAGGGAGAGGTTTTTCAATTCCTGAATAAACTCTCCGTCTACCAGAACGTCGATGCAGGAAAGCATCCGGTCTGTAAAAGGAGTGTAGATCTTACCTCCGGGAACCATATCTTTGTCAAAAAGATATCCACTGTAACACCAGATGGATTTATCCGGAAAGGTACGCCTGATCTCTTCCAGAAGCTCTGCCAGAACAGGCTGATTCTCTGGCTCGAATGGCTCGCCGCCGAGTAGGGAGAAGCCCTCTATATAAGACGGAGCAAGCAGCTCCAGAATCTTATCCTGTGTCTCCCGGGTAAATGGCTTACCGTAGTTAAAATCCCACGTAGGTGCGTTAAAACAGCCCTTACAGTGGTGCCTGCAACCAGATACGAACAGGCTTACACGCACGCCTGTGCCGTCTGCAATGTCGTAGGATTTAATGTTTCCGTAGTTCATAACTGATTCCTCTTTTCCTCCTGTGCTTGATAATCAAATGCACACATCTTGCAGAAAGCCTTTTTCAAACACGATTCAGGACTTTCATAGTAAAATACCATTATGCAAAAAAATCCGGACAGAAATCAAAATTATGAAATTCAGAAAACTGTCCGGAGTGTTATGTTCAGTGGTAACGTTATATAAGGTTCTGTAAACGTAGTTCACAGAAAACCCGGGAACCATTACTTATTACAGATGTAATACACGATCCTTGATCTCCTGGGTACGTCCCTGGTTCCAGAACTGGGTACCGATGTATCCGCAGGTTCTTCTGGCAACGCTCATCTTGTCCTGATTGCGGTTACCGCAGTTCGGGCATTCCCAGATCAGCTTGCCGTTCTCGTCTTCTTTGATCTGGATCTCTCCGTCATATCCGCAGACATCACAGAAATCACTCTTGGTATTCAGCTCTGCATACATGATGTTATCATAGATAAACTTCATAACAGAGAGAACTGCCGGAATATTCTGCTTCATATTCGGAACTTCCACGTAGCTGATGGCTCCTCCTGGAGAAAGCTTCTGGAATTCAGACTCGAATTTCAGCTTGGAGAATGCGTCGATCTCCTCAGTAACGTGAACGTGATAGCTGTTTGTAATATAATTCTTATCCGTAACTCCTGGAATGATGCCAAAACGCTTCTGGAGACATTTGGAAAACTTGTATGTGGTGGATTCCATCGGAGTGCCATATACAGAGTAGCTGATGTTCTCAGCTGCCTTCCACTGGGCACATTTGTCATTGAGGCGCTGCATAACCTTCAGCGCAAACGGACGAACCTCAGGGTCTGTATGAGGCTTTCCGTACATTCTCATGCACATCTCATGGAGACCTGCATATCCAAGTGAGATCGTAGAATAGCCGTCATAAAGAAGCTTGTCAATGGTCTCACCCTTCTTAAGCCGTGCAAGAGCACCATACTGCCACAGGATCGGGGCAACATCGGAAACTGTGCCAAGAAGACGCTCATGTCTGCAGCGGAGTGCTCTGTGGCAAAGCTCCAGGCGCTCCTCCAGAATCTCCCAGAACTTATCAAAATCGCCGTCTGAGGAGCAGGCTACATCTACAAGGTTAATGGTAACAACACCCTGGTTAAAACGACCGTAGAACTTGTAGGAACCGTCCGGGTTCTTCTGTTTCTCCTCAACGGTAAGGAAGGAACGGCATCCCATGCAGGTGTAAACATTGCCGTTTTTTAACTGGCGCATGATCTTGGCTGAGATGTAATCCGGAACCATACGCTTGGCAGTACATTTCGCTGCAAGCTCTGTGAGGTACCAATATTTGGAATCCTCGTGGATGTTATCCTCATCCAGCACATAGATCAGCTTCGGGAATGCAGGTGTGATCCACGCACCGCGCTCGTTCTTAACACCCTGCATACGCTGCTTCATAACTTCCTCGATGATCAGTGCAAGGTCATCACGGGTGCGTCCCTCCGGAACTTCATCAAGATACATGAAAATCGTTACAAATGGTGCCTGTCCGTTACAGGTCATAAGAGTGATCAGCTGGTACTGGATCGTCTGGATACCACTCTGGATCTCATCCTTCAGTCTGCGTTCCGATACCTTCTGGATGATCTCATCATCAAGAGGCTCACCGCAAGCCTTACGTTCCTCGATTACCTTGTTACGGATCTTCTGGCGGCTGATGTCTACAAAAGGAGCCAGATGGGCGAGAGAGAAGGACTGTCCGCCGTACTGATTGCTGGCTACCTGTGCGACGATCTGTGTGGTAACGTTACATGCGGTAAAGAAGCTGTGAGGCTTCTCAATCAGTGTCTGGCTGATAACCGTGCCGTTCTGGAGCATATCCTGCAGATTGATCAGGTCACAGTTATGCTCACGCTGTGCGTAGTAATCGGAATCATGGAAATGAATGATTCCCTCGTCGTGAGCCTTTACGATCTCCTCAGGAAGAAGAACACGCATGGTCAGGTCCTTGCTGACCTCGCCTGCCATGTAATCACGCTGGGTAGAGTTAATAGTAGGGTTCTTATTGGAGTTCTCCTGCTTGGCATTCTCATTAATCTGGTCAAGAAGAGCAAGGATGCTGTCGTCTGTGGTATTGGACTTGCGGGTAAGCTCTCTCTTGTAGCGATAGCGCACATACTTCTGTGCAACCTCATAACCGCGCATCTCCATAATGCCGGTCTCTACCATATCCTGAATATCTTCCACATTGACAGCGTGGGAGGATTCAAGGGCACGGGTGGCAATCATATCAGCAAGCGCTGTGATCTGGTAATGACTCAGCCTGTGAAGCTTAGAAACCTCCTCATTCGCTTTTTCAACGGCGTTGATGATCTTCGCCTTATCAAAAATAACTTCCACGCCATTTCGTTTAATGACGTTTGCATTGACCTCAGTACTCATTCTTTCAAATCCCTCCATATATTGTGTTTAAATCTTTAATTGCATACTAGATGTTGTGCACTATCAATATTACAGTATTCTACAGAAAAGTCAAGGTCAAAACCATTGATTTTAAAAATCTGTGAAATGTGCTGAATTTTCGTCAGCAGGACAGAAGAATCATTCGGTGATCTCCGGTATAGAGTTCCTGAAATGTGCGGAATCATCGGGGTTATTCCGTATGTGAAATTTTACCGTACACAATAAAACAGTTACTGGATGACCAGTAACATGTTTTGTATGATTTCGCGCCGCAGCTGTGAACAATGTTCACAAAAACACCTGGCGGAATACTGCCTTCTGAATAGTTACGGGGCATGAACAAAGGGCTGCCCTGGGCAACCCTTTCTCGCGTCCGCATCTTCCTCTATTATACTTGGAAAAAAATAAAAATCAACCCTTGACACCACCAGAAGTGAGTCCTCCAACCAGATTTTTTTCAATTCCGACGAACAGAATTACAACTGGAACAATTGCATAGAGGGAAGCAGCAAACAGATACTGCCACTCGATCATATTGTAACCATTGAAAATATTGATACCAACGGTGAGAGGCTTGAAGGTATCAGTGGAGATCAGTGTCAGTGCCACTGTATATTCGTTCCAGGCGTTGATAAATACGAAAATAAGCGCTGTAACGATACCAGGTGCAGCAACAGGCAGAAGGATCCTTAAAAGGGCATGTACGCGGTTACAGCCGTCAATAGTGGCAGCCTGCTCCATCTCAGGGGAGATGCTCAGGAAAGTACCGCGGAGCAGCCAGATAGCAAATGCCTGGTTAAATGCTGCGTTGATAAAGATCAGGCCGATAATGCTGTTGGTAAGATGGAACGCCATCATAACCTTGTAGATACCGATGAGAAGTACAACCGGTGCGAACATCTGGGAGACAATAACAAATCCCAGAAAAGCAGTCTGGCCTTTGAATTTCATTCTGGACAGGGCATAAGCAGCTGGGATACCGCAGACCATAGCCAGAAGAGTGGAGCCTCCTGCGATCACAATGGAGTTCATCATGTAATTGCTCATGGGAGCCAGCTTCCATACGTCTGTGAAGTTGGACCAGATGGCCTCAACAGGGAAAATAGTTCCATTCATGGAAAAGATTTCCGCGCGGCTTTTAAGAGCAGTACATACAGTTACAAAATATGGGTATAAAGTTATCAGACAGATGGCGATGATCACTGCATAGAGCAATACACGCAAAACTGTGTTTCTGGTATTTTTTTTCTTAACTGAAGCATTGGTGTTTGCCATATTATTCGTCTCCTTTCTTCAGTACGGAAACCATGTACAGGCTGGCGCAGAAAAGAAGAATCAGGAAGCCGATAACAGATACGGCTGCTGCCTGTCCCTGTTTGCCATTGTAGAAGGCCAGTTTGTACAGATAGGTAACCAGGGTGTCGGTACGGTTGGCAGGGTCACCCTTGGTGATGGTCCATATGATCGGAAAAGAGTTAAATACGTAGATAATGTTCAGGATGGTACTGATGGTAAGATTCGGACGTACCAGCGGGATGGTGATCTGGAACATTTTCTGCCAGTAGCTGGCTCCGTCTACGGCTGCTGCCTCATAGTAGCTGGCATCAATACTCTGCAGACCGGAAAGTACGGTAAAGGTTACAAATGGAATGGTAACAAAAATACCGCAGGCAATTTCCCAGGCGAAATAAGCACCGGCAGTAGGAGTCCAGTTCACAGCGTGGTCAATAATGCCAAGCTTCATCAACAGTGTATTTAAGGTACCGTAATCTGTGTCGATGATGAATTTCCAGATACTTGCCTGAACGATCAGGGTTGTGGCCCATGGGAAAACAACAACGGCACGTGCAAGCTTACGGCCTTTAAATTCATTGTTGAGGAGGATCGCAAGGATAAATCCAAGGAGTGTGGAGATGCCGACTACGGCAACGGTCCACACAAGGGTGTTTTTCAGCACCATGGCAAAAACAGGGCTGTTTGTTACCTTGCGGAAATTTTCCAATCCGGCGAAGCCTTTGATCAGACCAGCTTTGCTGACGTCGCTTAAGGCCATACGGAATACAAAGATAATAGGAACCAGGATGAAAATTGCCATGAGAAGGACACTTGGCAGGATCCATACATATGGTTCCACTTTTTTGAATTTTTTCTTCACAGGGATACCTCTCTTTTTATAAAAATAGCGTTGACGCTGCGCAGACAAGCACAGAAAACGGCGTTTGTTACGTAGAAAAACAGAACCTTCTTGTGACAAATACAAGAAGTAGTGTTTGCTTCGCAAAAAGGTGGAACCTTCTTGTGCCTGGCACAAGAAGTAGCGTTTGCTTCGCAAACTTAAAAATGGACCGGACCCGTAAGTCCGGCCCATTATCTTCCTCGTAATGGGAAAAACAGTGGATTAAGATCAGCCAGCGATTTCTGCCTGAAGGTCATCCAGTAATTCCTGAACGTCGCCGCCAAGAAGAGCATTCTGCTCTACGTTGATAACGCCCTGTTTTACATCTGCCCATTCTGCTTTCGCTGTTGGATAGAATTTACAGCTGTCTAAGATATCAATCCAGCTTGCCATATCTTCGTTAGCTGCTGCGAGAGCCTCGCCGCCGGACTTGGTTGCCGGAAGGAATCCCTCCATGTCAACCCACTCTGTATAACGGGCATCATCATAGAAATAATCAAAGAATGTGGAGATAGCAGCTTTCTCATCATCTGAGTAGTCGTTATCGAAGCACATGAAGCGGTCCATAACACCTGCAGATACAGACTCGCCTGTATTGGAAGGAATGGAAGCAACGCCGTAGTTTACTTCATTTCCGCCTGTAGCAATGTAGGTAGGTAAGCTGTTCGGTGCGATGAGCATAGCAACCTTACCTGCGCCGAACATATCCTGCAGATCATAACGGGTATCGTTAGCAGGATCGGTGTTTGTGTAACCGGAATTTACAAGATCGATTGCGTACTGGATTGCTTCAACGTTCTGCTCACTGTTCAGTGTCCAGTTGCCTTCATCGTCAACGAATCCGCCGCCGTTGTTCCAGGTGTAGTATGCGAATGCTGCCTGACCTTCGTCAGTAGTCATATCGATACCCCATGGATAAATGCTGTCGTCATAAGCCTTAAGAGCTTCACATGCAGCTTTCAGTTCATCCCATGTAGTAGGAACTTCTACGCCTGCTGCATCGAGGATGTCTTTGTTATAGTACATAGCACGTGCAGATGCAAGATCAGGGATAGCCCATACAGTTCCGTCTACTTCAGACTGTGCAAGGAATGCATCGTACATCTTGCTGTAGGTCTCTTCAGAAACAACGTCCTGGATAGGAAGAAGGAGATCATCTGCCTGATAATCTGCGAATACGTCGATATTCAGGACATCAGGAGCTTCGCCATTGGCGATACGGGTATTTACTACGGTGTAGATGTCGTTCCAGGAAACAACTTCTACGTTCAGGTTAATGTCCGGGTTTGCCTCATTAAATTCTGTCACGAAGTTCGCCCACCAGTCAGCAGTCTGCTGGCCATACTGTGCAGCAATGACGTTTATGTCCACTTTGTCTGCGGCGGATGCGGTGACCGGAGTCATGGAGAGGGCCATTGATAAAGCTGCGCCTGTTGCTAAAACCTGTTTCATTTTCATAAGTATTACCTCCCTTTAGATACGAGTTGAGGCATTCCATAGATATATCCTTGTACCAAATGGAGTGCCTCTCTGTAGAAAATAGCATACAACAAAAACAGTCAGATGTCAACAGAAATTGGTGAAAAAAACAATGAAAAATATCAAAAACAAAGAAAAACACAACGAAATACACAAAAGAAAAAACAAAAAAACACAAAAGCCATGGAAAAAATGTAGAGAGTAGAATAAAATAACAGATAATTTATAAAAAATTATACAAAAAACGAGAAGTATGGTACGAAATCATACAAATCAGGATTTCTTTGCTCACGAAGAAATTACGATAACCAGGATTTGGTTAAAATGTGGTTTGACATTTCAGGGGCGGATATTATACAATCATATTTAATCGAAAAAAATTCAGGAAAGGAGTATGCGGCAGTCAAAAAGAACTGAGAGGGTAAGCCCTGATGGCATGCACTGCTGCAGAACATAAAATGGAAGAATTATACGCTGCAATTGAGAAAAAAATCAAAGCTTCCGGTTATCCGCGTGAGATTTCCGGTGCAGATGTGTATGATGATATCTGCGACCAGATCGAGGGAAAAGAGAACGGAAGCTATATTCTGCTGTCCAAGTTTGAGGATGATGTAATCTTTGAGTATCATATCACGGTAATGGATGATGATTTTAATCTCGGGGTTCTTACCATGCGTACGCCTGAGGGAGTATTTGAGACCGATTTTGATGAATAAAAGAACTATTCAGACACGCTCTGGCAGAAGAGTTTGCCATACGAAATATCCTGTAAGGTAAGAAATCAGGAAGAGTCTGGATTAAGAAATACCAAAATACAATATTAAGAAATACATAGAAAGTGTGCATAGAATGAAAGTATTGGAAATTATTTTGCCCGTACTGGTGATGATCCTTCTGGGTATGGCCTGCAAGCGGCTGAAACTGCTGGATCAGAATGGAATTAACAATATGAAGCTTCTGGTGACCCAGATCATGCTTCCTGTGGCAATTTTCCATGCCCTTGCTACGTCAGAATATAATAAAGAAACCGGAATTCTGGTTGGAATTATGTTTGTAATGCTGGTTGTTTCCTTTAGCATCGGTTTTTTACTCCGCCCGCTTATGCCGGCAGAGCGTTACCGGAAATATCTGCCCTTTATGGTCAGTGTATACGAAGGCGGTTCCATGGCCTATCCTTTATATACCAGCCTTTGCGGAGCGGAGAATCTTTCCCAGATCGCTGTGCTGGATATTGCAGGCCTTTTGTTTGGCTTCAGCGTCTATATGGGAATGCTCGGACAGGTAGAAAACGGGGAAAAGATCGATCCGGGAAAACTGTTTTCCAGTGCAATACGTACACCGGCGTTTATTGCAAGTGTGCTGGGAATCATTGCCGGACTTACCGGTGTGGTGCAGAAGCTTCTTGCCGGACCGTTTGCAGGTACCTATACAAGTGTGGAGAACATTCTCACCACTTCCATAACCTCAGTTATTCTGCTGGTGGTAGGATTCAGCATTGAATTTGATAAGAAACTTCTTTCCCCATGTATCAGGACCATTGTACTTCGTATTCTTCTTCAGGCAGTCATGATCGGGGGAGTGCTGCTGGCAATACATTACATAGTGGGAGATCATCTGCTTTTGAACCTTGCAGTGATCAGCTACATGTCCGCTCCAGCCACATTCAGTATGCAGACCTTCCTGAAGAGTGAGGATGGAAGCGCTTATGTTTCCACCACCAATTCTCTGTATTGCCTGATATCCATACTGGTGTATGTGGTCATGGCATTTGTAGTTTATTGATGCAGAAAAAGAAAGCTTCAGACAGTATCATTTCTGATATTGTTCTGCAGCTTTCTTTTTTTGTTGGATTCGGGGAAAATATACCGCAAAGTGGGGCGTGCAGATTGCGGGAATGATTTTTTCGACACGTTCCAGAGCGTGTCTGCATGAAACCTCTCTGCTTTGGTTATGGATGGGAAACGGCTGTTTTCTGTATGCGCAGCATAATTTTTGCAGTAAAAACACCATTTTCATAAGTGAAGCTGCTGTCTCCTCCGTTTTTTTCTGCAATGTGGCGGACAGACTGGATTCCCACTCCGTTTCCGGGACGCTTGGACGACTGGAAAATATGATTTTTCTCCTGTATTTTTCCTTCAAAGGTATTTTCCACCTGGATCAGGAGAAGGTGCTTATGATGAAGGTAAACCTCTGCATGGATTCTCCTGTTGGAAGACTTTGCTTTCAGACTGGCTTCCAGAGCATTTTCCAGAAGGTTGGAGAGAACCAAGCACATATCAATCTGGTCTATGGAAATGTGGGCTGGCAGATCGGCCTTTGCCCGGAAAGGAATGTTCTCCCGTTTTGCCAGAGCGGCATAATGGCTGATCACGCTGTCAGCCGCCTGGTTTTCACAAAAATGCAGGTCGTAGTCTGGAATTTTACTGTTTGCATTGGAAAGGTATTCTTTTATTTTTTCCAGATCTCCCTTTTCCGCAAGGGAAGAAAGCTGCAAAAAGTGATGGCGGATATCGTGTCGTGCCTGCCTTGCCTCCTCTATGGCAGAGCAAAGGTTCTCATATCGTGCCTGCTGAAGGGAGAGAAAATGATTTTCCTGCTGAAGCCTTGCATTTTTATTCAGGCTGTTGGCCATCATAAGAAACATTGTGTAAAACAGCATGAGAATTACAAGAAGCATCAGGCTGATCACAATGTAGCCCTGCAAAATACGTCCAGTATACAGAGTTCCCTCATATTTGGGAATCATAAAGAGATTCAGACCTATAAAAATCAGTGGCAGTATCCAGAAAACATACCAGGTCTGGGCTAAATTTTCGTCATCGATCATAGTGCGGGCTGCATGGGAGGCCGGGTACCAGGCGGCAGCAACGAACAGCAGACATATTACATTGTAAAAAATACCGGCACTGGTGTGAAACCAGATCTCTGTTTCCGGAAGTCCAAGTCTTTCTGCCACAATGGCATTCACTGCTCTGGAAAGGCTGTTTACACAGGCAAAGACCCCACATACTGCCAGAAAAATGCTGCCGGATTTCCAGATAGAGATAGTCAGGCTTTTGTGATAGATCAGCATCAGTACCAGCAGAGTGGGAAAAAGCACTGAGCTGGTAGGAATGTTAAGAAAGTAACAAAATCCTCCTTCCAGGAGACAGATTCCTGCCAGAAGAGGTGCAAGCCATGCAGCCAGTCTGCCGGGCGGTTGTTTCAGATAGGTCTGTACCGGCAGATAGGCAAGGAACAGACCGGAAATCATTACCGTAAGCTCCAGAACAGGTCTTAATATAGTATTCATATTCAATGTCCCCTTTGAAACAGAAAATCCATAAAAGTCTGTCTTGCATTTTTGACCAGCTTCCGGCTGACGGAAATCCGGGTTTCATCGTCCAGGATAAACAGGGCTCCATCAAAATCAACAGCATGCTCCAGATTGATCACAACGCCTCTGCTGCAAAGATAAAATCTTGGATCCATTTTTAGGGATGTAGTAAAGGCTTCGAAGGACTGGCGGGTGATCAGCTCTTTGCCGCCAGTGGTGTGAATATGGATCATATGGGAAAAATGTTCTGCGTATATAATATGTCGAAACGGAACCTGCACATTGCTTCCGTTTACTTTTATATCTATGTATTTTCCAGAATCCGGGATCCGGGAAAGAACCTCATCGATCAGGTCTGAAATCTCATTTTCGGGATATGGCTTCACAAGGTAGTGCATGGCACGGACCTTGAACCCATCCAGAGCATGATCCGTAGAAGTGGTAGTAAAAATTAAAAGTGCATCTGAGTCAAATATCCGAAGCTCTCTGGCAGTCTCGATCCCATTTGCACCACTCATGTAGATGTCCAGAAAAACGACGGTGAAAGGACGTTCCTTTGCCGCAATAAGAAAATCTTCTCCATTTTCAAATTCAAATAAATTTACGTGAATCCCACGTCTGGAAAGCTGTTTCGTCAGTACGTCTGCGAGCTTGTCACGCTCTTCTTTAATGTCATCAACAATTGCAATTCTCATAATGGTTTCCTTTGTTTTGTGATAGGTTTATTATAATACCATTCGTGCCATTTTCCAACACTTCGTGACAGAATTATTGAAATAGGATGTGGTTTAATTATAATAAACCTATGACTATTAAATCTGGTACCATTTAATTTCGTTTGCATCCATATGAAGCGGGAAGCTGCTGCCATCTCCTTTATAGACAACTGTATCCTGTGGCTCGTAAGTATTGTTTACGACACAGTACTTGCCATTCTTTACATAAGCGTGGACTTCTACATTATAATTGGTGGAATACCATCGGTTCAGTTCGTCCTCGGCAGATGCAGACCAGAGAACCGCACGGTAGAGTACACGGCTGTTTCTGAAGCTGTATGGAAGTCCGCTGATGTAAACACCGCGGCCTTTTCCAAAGGTTTTTACTGCCATCTGAACCTCATGGTCATTCTGGATCAGGATCTGGGTTTCCGGAAGCGCAAAAATATTCTTTTTGCCCTCACCGAAGTCCACATCACCTTCTACATCAGCCAGAATAAAGTGGTCTCTGTGTTCCTCCCAGTTGTATTTATCGGTATTTAAATTGAAGCCTCTTTCTTCTTCCACACCCAGTACATCATCCAGCTGGAAGAATTTTCCCTGCCACTGATGGGCTGCAGGCTCGCCAACTCCGATGAAACCGCCACCATTGTAAACGAACTCCTTTACAGCAGTAATAATGGTTTCATTTACCCAGTACTCGCCGCCGCTTTGCGCAGTATCCGCATCCCCTACATTGATCACAACATCAAATTTTTTCAGCAGATCCTTATCTGCCAGAATATCATCAAAACTGATAAAGGATACATCAAAGGGTGCACCGCTTAATGCCTCAATAATGCCAAAATAAGAGTAATTCTGTTTGTAATAGATTGCGTGATGTACCATATGATTGCCCCAGGAACGCATGCGGCCCCAGCAGTTTAACACAGCAACACGTTTCACGCAGTAAGGAGTCACACCCTGGATATTATCATAAAGGGTACGGAATTCCTGGCAGACCTCTTTAATATACTGGACAAAATCTGGGAACTGAAGAGCCAGCTTCAGATATCCGCCATAACCAATTCTCTGGATGGGGCTTCTGAGAATGGCACGCCTTGCAGTTACCCAGTTTACCTTCGCCTCTTTCACCGGGTCTCCACCTTCGTGGAAGGTGTCCGGGAAAAAGTATGGAAGAAATCGTCCTTCCGTGTATTTTACATTTTTAATATCGCTGAACAGACGCAGGGTTGCACCATTTCCCACACTTCCAACCACAGCATCAAGACCGATGGAAGCAAACTCATCCATAAATGGCTCCATGCCGATCCAGTGGTCACCCATGAACATCATGGCTTCTTTGCCATATTCATGGACAATGTCTACCATCTCCTTTGCAAGCTTCGCAACCTCGCGACGCTGGAATGCCTGGAAGTCCTTGAATTCCTTAGATGGAATGCGATAGGTATTGTTCATGTAGCCCTGGTCGATAATGTATTCCGGGCGGAATGGATAGCCGACCTCTTTTTCGAACTGCTCCAGCACATATGGACTGACAGATGCGGAATAACCGAACCAGTCCACATATTTTTCCCTTGCCAGCTCATCAAAGATCAGGGTGAACTGATGGAAAAAGGTGGTGAAGCGTACCACATCCACATACTGATGGGTGTCAAGGAATCTGCGGAGGCGCTCCAGGGAATGAGCTCTTGTTTTTGGCTGGCGCACATCAAATGTGATCTGCGGCTCTACATCTTTCCAGTCGTTTACCACTGCATTGTACATATGCACCGGATCCCACATAATATAAGCCAGGAAACTGACGGTATACTCATGGAACGGTTTTACAGGTGTAATTACCACATTTCCGCTCGCTTCTTCATAATGCCACTGACTTGCCGGAACCACTTCTCCTGTGGTGCGGTCGATCACTTCCCACCACTTTGTGATATCATCGCGTGTGTTCACCTTCAGCATATCCGGGTACAGGTGATCCATAAGGTGGATCTCCAGTTTGTCTGATGTTGCAGTGTGGAAAGAACTCATAATGTACATTTGCTGGATCTCATCCGGATTAGCCTTTGCCCAGGCATTGTCCTTTCGGGTGGTATAGTAGGTAGCGTAGATTTTCGCACCGGTGTCCTTCAGCTCCTGTGGGAATTCGGTTCCATCACAGTCACGGATGGCATCTGCGCCCCACTCATTCATAATATCCAGTGTTTCCTTTACCACATCCAGGTTGGTAGGAATGGTAACTCTGCCTTTTTTCTGTTCCATTTTGCGACCTCGCTTTTCTCTTTTTTATTTACAAAGGTTGTTAATATTGTTTGATGGTTGTTTTTCCTATAATATAAGAATACGTTTTTGACAGCTGTTTTTCAACAGAGTTGTTGCTATGGTTTTTAGAAATCTTGCTGTATTTTCCGTTTCATGGTACTCTAAGTGTGCGAGCTTTTTTCATTGCTGCTTGCAGACACTGTATTCGAAATATCGGGAGCTGACAGCGCAGACAACAAACTATAGTTTATGATACGTAAGGAGAATCTATGAGTACACGTTCCTTTTCTTTTTCCAATGATAATCCACTTTCTACAGAAGCAGTTCTGGTGAATGCCTCATCCTCCAGATACGAAGAGGACTGGCCCAGCATTCCTCATACCCATGCTTTTACGGAGCTTTTTTATGTTTCCAGAGGAAGCGGCGAATTTCTTATAGAAAATCAGCGCTTTTCCATTGCCAGGGATGATCTGGTCATTATCAATCCACATATCCTGCACACGGAAACTTCTCAGAGCGCTGCGCCCCTTTCTTATTATACTGTAGGAGTGGATGGAATCAGTTTTTCTTTCCGGGATCAGAAGGAATTCCAGATTTTCAACTGCCGGAAGATTAATACAGATCTTTTGTTTTATTTTCACTCCCTTTTTCAGGAATTAGATGAAAAAAAAGAGGGTTATGAAGAGATTTGCAGACACACGCTTTCCATTCTTATTGCCCAGCTTCGCAGGATTACAGATTCCGGCTTTCAGCTGGTGCCTTCTTTTCATCCAAGTAAAGAGTGTGCACAGATCAAGCGCTATCTGGATTCTAACTATGGGGAGGACATCAATCTGGATCAGCTGGCTGCATTAAGTCATCTGAACAAGTATTATCTAAGCCACGAGTTTACCCGATATTATGGGATTTCTCCCATTAACTATCTGAACCGGCGCAGGATTGAGGTTTGCAAAAATCTTCTGGAAAATACAGATCACGATATTTCTGACATTGCCCATCTTGCAGGCTTTTCTTCCCAGAGCTATCTGGCGCAGAGTTTTCGGAAATCTTGCGGTATGACGGCTATGGAGTACAGACGAAGCAGGCGTGAATAAACAGAGATATTATTTCCGCGAGGCGTTTTTTGTGAACAAGGTTCACAGAAAACCCGAGAATTGCGGCACGAAATCATCCTGCGTCAATATAGCAGATACTTAATTTTCGATGTACTAGTCACGGAGTGACCAGTAACGTTTTGGCTAAAATGCCAAAAAACAGTTGAAGACACAAGTAAAAACTTGTATAATTACTATAGTAAAAAGTGAAATCATATTAAAATCATATACAGGAGGAAACTATTATGAAAGAAGTGAATGACAAAAAAGAGAGCATGAAGCCTATGAGTCAGGCAGCTGTTGAGCTGGATGATGAAGCGTTGGATCAGGTCAGCGGAGGCCTGAAGAGGCTGGACAGCGATTGGAAGCCGGAAATAACAGAGATTTGCAAGTTATGCGGCTCCACCAGAAACGTCCGTGGTGGTTTATGCCTGGCATGCAAAAACAAATGTTAACAGCAAAAGAAAGGATAAATTTAAAACGGTATTATGCTTTCACGAGAAAAAACAAAGACAGACGATCAAAGGCAGGATGTAAATGATTATCCGGTGAAAGAACAATATGTTTTAAGCAGATTATTGCCCGAGTATGTATCTTTATACCGGATAGATCTTAATTCCGGCAAATATGAAATACTGAGACTGGATGCGAATACCAATGCCAGGCAGCTGGCGGAGAAAGATCCCCATCCGCCTGAAAATTTTGATGAATATGTGAGAAGATATGCAGACAATTTTATTCTGGATGAAGAGAAAGAAGAGTTTATAGACTGGCATCTTTGCGCAAATATGAAAAGAAGGCTTTTACATGAAGAGAAGTTTACTTACCATTACCACAGTGTTTCAAAGGAAGGGAAAGATAGCTATTATGAAGCCTATGTAGTGAAGGGAAAGACAGATGATGAGACCTTTGATGCTTTTCTTGGATATCGCAATATAGACAGTATCCTTTACAAAGAAAAGGAAATCCAGGAGAAACTGCAAAAAGCATTGAATGAGGCCAGATTAGGAAATGAGATCATTTCCTCCATTGCCAGAACGTACCAATATATTTCCAGAATTGATATCCAGGCGGATTATTTTGAGGAAATTTCCAACAGGGATGTGGAGCATCTGAAATATATTCATTCAGGTACTCTGTCTGAAAACAACAAAAGAGTTTGCCGTGGACTGGTGGCAGAAGAGTATCAGGATGCTTTTGAAAAATTTACAGATATCTCTACACTGCCGGAACGAATGAAAGACGAAGAATCCGTCGTTATGGAATACCGGATGAAGGATGGAAGCTGGCATAGTCTGCGCTTTATTGAGAAGAAAAGGGATGAGACTGGCCGCCTGACCCATGTTCTTTGTGCGATTCGAAGTATCAGTGATGCGAAGAGAAGGGAGCAGACTCTTATATACCAGGTTGCAGAAGCAAAGAAGGATGCGGCGGTTAAAACCAGGTTTCTGTCTAATATGAGCCATGATATCCGAACTCCTATGAATGGGATCATAGGCATGGTTGAACTGGCAAACCGTTATCCCAATGACCCTGAAATACAACAAAAATGCAGGGATAAGATTATGGATTCCTCCAGATATCTGGTTTCCCTTGTAAACGATATACTGGATATGAATAAACTGGAGTCGGGAGATATTGTTGATCAGGAGCTTACTTTTGATCTGACAGAAATCCTGAGCAGGATCAACACAGAAAAGCAGCTTCAGGCAGCTGAGAAAAATATAGAATGCATTGTGGATTGGGAAAAATCAGAGCTAAGTCATATATTATTAACCGGAAATTCTGTTTATTTGGAACGGCTTCTGAATGCGATTTCTGATAATGCGGTGAAATTTACAGAACCAGGCGGAAGAATCCATGTATGGTGTAAAGAGAAGTTTGCAGATGAAAAGCGGGTAGTGTATGAATTTGGCTGTGCAGATAATGGTCCTGGTATGAGCCAGGAGTTTGTGGCACATGCGTTTGACCTTTTTGCCCAGGAGAAGGAAACCAGCCGGTCGAAATATGAAGGCACCGGACTGGGACTTCCCATTGCAAAGAAGCTGGCAGACAGAATGGGCGGCACGATCCGGATCGAAAGTAAAGAGGGAACCGGCACAACTGTGATCATGACAATTCCGTTCAAAATCGGAGAAGCAGAAAAAGCCCGGAAACTGGAAGATTTTGTAAAGGACCAGAATACGATTTCCCTTGAAGGTCTCCGGGCATTAGTAGTTGATGATAATGAGCTGAACAGGGAAATCGCCAGCTTTATCCTGGAAGATAACGGGCTTCTTGTGGATTGCGCCAAAGACGGACTGGAGGCAATTGGGAAATTTGAAAAGTCCGAGCCAGGGTATTATGACGTGATTTTAATGGATATCATGATGCCAAACTTAAACGGCTGGGATACTGCCCGGAGAATTCGTTCCATGAAAAGATCAGATGCAGAGCGCGTACCGGTTATTGCCATGAGTGCCAATGCATTTGCAGAAGACATTATAAACAGCCGGATATCTGGCATGGATGAGCATCTTACCAAACCCCTTGAACCGGCAAGGCTTGTAAATGTACTTAAGGATTGTATCTGGAGGAGAAAACATAAGCTGTAAACAGGCTGTTGATCAGTGGAGGAAGGATGCGTGCAATGAGCAACAGCTGCATCCTTGATCGTTGCAAAATCAGAAAAGAAGCTTGATATTGACAAATATATGAGTTAAAATCAGAAGACATAATTCGTTTATATTTTATTGGTTTATGTCAAAAAATTTGTCAGGAGAAAACAGATATGAGTAGTAAATCTAATACACAGGCAATGGAAACGGAAAAAATCCCACGTCTTTTGGCGCAGCTTGCAATTCCTGCTGTTGTGGCACAGATCATTAATCTTTTGTACAACATTGTAGACCGTATTTATATTGGACACATTCCCGGTGTTGGCGCGGCAGCATTAACCGGTGTGGGGTTATTTACGCCAATTCTTATGCTGATTAATGCCTTTGCCATGCTCGCAGGTTCAGGAGGTGCTCCCAGAGCTGCAATTTCCATGGGAAAAAAGGATAATGCGACAGCGGAAAAGATTCTTGGAAACTGTTTTTCGCTTCTTATTCTTATGGCTGTGGCCCTTACGGTGATTTTTTTCGCTTTCGCTCCACAGCTTCTGACAATGTTTGGTGCCAGTGATAAGACCCTTCCTTATGGAGTGTCATACGCAAGAATTTATATACTGGGAAGTATTTTTGTCCTGATCGTAATGGGAATGAATCCTTTTATCACCACACAGGGATTTGCAAAGATCAGTATGATGACTACTGTGATCGGTGCGGTGATCAACATTATTCTGGATCCTGTTTTTATTTTTGTATTTGACCTGGGCGTAAGCGGTGCTGCAATTGCTACTGTTTTGAGTCAGGCTGTTGGTGCTATCTGGATTCTTCGTTTCCTGTCAGGAAAAAAGACCATTCTCCATCTCAGGAAAGAGAATTTCAAATTACAAAAAAATATTATTTTACCATGCCTGGGGCTTGGAATATCCACTTTTGTCATGTTGTCCACAGAAAGTATTCTGTCCATCAGTTTCACCTCCAGCCTTTCAAGATATGGCGGAGATCTTGCGGTTGGAGCCATGACTATTATCACAAGTGTCAGCCAGCTTGCAACCTTACCGCTGCAGGGAATATGCCAGGGCGGACAGCCGATCATGAGTTATAATTTCGGTGCCGGCAATAAAGAGCGTGTTAAAAAAGCATTTTTTACGCAGTTTACAGTCTGCACGGTTTTTACCGGCTGCTTCTGGCTGATCATGCTTCTGTTTCCCAGGCTCTTTGCAGGTATTTTCTCTAATGATACGGATCTGATCACGTATACCGCATGGGCACTGAGAATCTATATGGCAGGTATTTTTTCACTGGGATTTCAGGTTTCCTGTCAGCAGAGCTTTATGGCACTGGGACAGGCGAAAGTCAGTCTGCTGCTTGCATGCTTAAGAAAACTGATCCTGTTGATTCCGCTGATCTTTATTCTGCCGCTTTTCATTCAGAATAAGGTATTTGCCGTTTTTCTGGCTGAACCAATCAGCGATATACTGGCAGCAATCATTACAACTTCAACTTTCTTCAGACGATTTGATAAAATACTGGATAGAAGATAAGAATAAAAGCCATTTGGTTGGATATGTTTCTGACTGAATGGCTTATTTTTTTGCTACGGCAACCGAATTCAGGCTGAATATGGCGGAAACACATCTTTATACAATCTTAATACAGAATCAGATACTCTTATACCATCTTTAAAGGCAATTATATATAATGGGTGCAACAAAAAAGTAATCATTCGTAAGGAGTTTTGATCATTTATGCCGGAAAAATCATATAAGAAAAAACATCTGACATCTTTTCAGCTAATAATTCTGGGATTTGCAGGAGTGATCCTTTTGGGAAGCATTCTTTTAATGCTTCCATTTTCATCTGTAGATAGAATACCAACTCCGTTTCATGAGGCTCTTTTTACAGCCACTTCGGCGGTATGTGTAACCGGGCTTGTAGTAAAGGATACCGGAAGCTACTGGTCTCTGGCAGGACAGACGATTATTCTTATACTCATACAAATAGGCGGTCTGGGAGTGGTAACGGTGGCTGCATCTGTTTCCCTTCTTTCCGGTAAAAAAATATCCCTTATGCAGAGAAGTACCATGCAGGATGCGATTTCCGCGCCTAAGGTTGGCGGAATCGTCAGATTGACAAGGTTTATTTTAAAGGGGACATTTTTGATTGAAGCTGCAGGGGCAGTGTTACTGCTGCCGGTTTTTTTATGGGATTACAAGGGAAAGGGAATCTGGCTGTCAGTCTTTCATTCTATTTCCGCTTTTTGTAATGCAGGATTTGATATTCTGGGAACATCTGCAAATCCTTTTCCCTCTCTGACCGGGTATTCTGCAAATGTTCTTGTAAATGTAGTGATTATGCTTCTGATCATCATAGGGGGAATCGGTTTTCTCACCTGGGACGATATTTATACCAACAAAATGAAGTTTAAACGTTATCGCATGCAAAGCAAGATTATCCTTGTGACTACTGCATGCTTGATTTTAATTCCGATCATTTTTTTCTTCACCTGTGATTTGAAAAATCTATCCGCAGGGAATCGCTTATTAGCTGCGGCGTTCCAATCGGTAACTACAAGAACTGCCGGATTTAACACGATTGATATTTCAAAGATGAGTGAAGCCTCAAAAGCTGTTATGATATTGTTAATGCTGATTGGCGGTTCACCTGGTTCTACAGCTGGTGGAATGAAAACCACAACGTTTACAGTTCTTTTGTTAAATGCAATTGCCACATTCCGAAGCCAGGAAAATGCAGGGGCTTTTGGCAGGAGGCTGGAATACCATGTGATAAAAAATGCGGCGACAATAGCCATGCTTTATTTTACGTTATTTTTTTGCGGCGGACTTGCAATCAGTGTATATGAAGAGCTTCCTCTTTTAGACTGCCTGTATGAAGCTGCTTCAGCTGTGGGAACAGTAGGACTCACACTGGGAATTACACCGAAGCTTCATATGTTTTCGCAAATTGTGCTGATTATACTGATGTATCTGGGGCGTGTAGGTGGTCTGACTCTGATTTATGCGGTGCTTTCAAGAAGAAACAGGGGAAATGCAAAACTGCCTCTGGAGAAAATAACAGTTGGATAAGAAGGAGAAAATATAATTATGAAAAATGTATTGCTTATTGGACTTGGAAGATTTGGAAGACATATTGCTAAGCAGCTGAATCAGCTGGGACATGAAATTATGGCAGTTGACTGGAATGAGGAGAGAGTAGATAAAGCATTACCATTTGTGACCAATGCGCAGATTGGTGACAGTACCAATGCTGAATTTTTACGTTCCCTTGGAATAGGAAATTACGATATCTGTTTTGTAACCATTGGAGGAAGCTTTCAGAATTCTCTTGAAACAACTTCTCTTCTGAAAGAACTGGGAGCGAAACTGGTGATATCCAGGGCTGAGCGTGATGTTCAGGAAAAATTCCTTTTGCGTAATGGTGCGGATAAAGTGGTTTACCCGGAAAAGCAGGTTGCAAAGTGGGCCTCGATCCGTTACACAGATGATCACATCCTCGACTATATGGAGGTGGATGCATCCCATGCGATTTTTGAAGTGGAAGTGCCGGAAGAATGGGTTGGAAAAACAGTAGGAGAACTGGATATCAGAAAACGCTACAATATTAATATTCTGGCAGTAAAAAATGAAGGAGAATTTGGTATTGCAATTTCACCGGATACGTATTTTGAAGAGAATCATAAATTACTGGTGTTAGGAGAATACAGAGCCCTTCAGAAATGTTTCAGAATATAGTCATTTGTTATGGAGAGGCTGCTATAGAGGTGAAGACAATGGCAGAAGGAATATTGGCAGTTACTGTATTTTGTATGTTTGGACTTGGATTTTATATTGCAAATAAAGCAGATCAGTTTTGGGGCGAAATTCAGGAAAATATGGAAGAAAAACAGCAGTCATCGAAGACATTGTTTTTGAATACTCTTTCAGATGAAGAATTGTTAAGAGAGATTCATGAGTGTAAAATTGAATATAAGGAAGCTGAAATTATAATTTTTGATGGACAGTCCGGGTATGAAAAAAAGAATTTTGACCATAATACAGTCGCATGATATAATTGCAAAAAAGGCAGAAAAAGGGGACTGGCAGGATGAGTCTGGGAATTGAAGAGGATAATAAAAAAACAGACGAACCGGATATTGATATCCATATTATTCCGGATACGGTCAAAACAGGAAACTACCAGAAACGGTCATTTACATGGTATATGGAAAAACCGTCTGCAAAGGATTATTTTCTGACAGTTTTTATATTTGCAGTATGTACTTTGATTGGTCTGCTGTTTCAGAAGCTGGATTTCACGGACACGAATATTGTAACCATATACATTCTGGGGGTTTTGCTTACTTCCATTGTGACAGATGGTTATCTATGCAGTGTAGCCGGTTCTTTCTTAAGTGTCTTTTTATTTTGCTTTTTTCTGACAGAACCAAGGATGTCTTTTCAGACCTATGCAGTGGGTTATCCGGTGACCTTTCTCATAATGCTAATTTCATCCGTACTTACAGGGGCACTTGCGGCAAAGCTGAAAACACATGCAAAGCTTTCTGCACAGCTTGCTTTTCGTACACAGATTTTGTTTGATACAGACCGTTTGCTGCAGAAAGCAAAAGGAGAGATAGAGATTCTTGATGTTACCTGTACACAGCTCCTTCGCCTGCTGAATCGTAATATTACAGCATATGTAGTAGAAAATGGAGCATTATCAGAAGGGAAGCTTTTCTCTGGAGAGGAAAAAGAGGACGCGGAAGATTTTTTAACACCTGAAGAACTGAAGATAGCCAGATGGGCCTATGAAAACAGACAGCGTGCCGGTGCATCCACACATCATTTTCCACAGGCCAAATGCTTATATCTGGCAATCCGGAGCGGGAACAATGTTTATGGAGTAATAGGAATACCGCTGCAGAAAGAAACACTGGACTCTTTTGAATACAGTATCCTGCTGTCCGTGATAAATGAATGTGCACTTGCAATGGAAAACGCACAAAATGCCATGGAAAAAGAGAAAAATGCAGTGATAGCAAAAAACGAACAGTTGCGGGCAGATCTTCTTCGGGCAATTTCCCATGATCTTCGAACTCCCCTTTGCTCCATTTCAGGCAATGCAGACATGCTTCTTAGCAACAGTGAACGGCTGGATGAAGCTACAAAGCATCAGATCTATACGGACATTTATGATGATTCTGAATGGCTGATCGGAGTTGTGGAGAATCTGCTTTCCATTACCAGGCTAAATGATGGAAGACTGAAATTCAAATTTACAGATCAGCTGCTTGATGAGGTGATCGCAGAGGCTCTGCGGCATATCAGCCGGAAGCATGACGATTATAAAATCGTAACTGACTGTGAAGAACTTGTTCTTGCACGTATGGATGTCCGCCTTATTATACAGGTTCTGGTAAATTTAATTGACAATGCCATAAAATATACGCCGCCAGGTACTGTAATCAGCATCCGGGGAACTAAAACAGATGGAAAAGCGCAGATAAGCGTGGAGGATAATGGACCTGGGATTCCGGAAGAAATGAAGCCGCATATTTTCCAGATGTTTTATACCGGCAAAACAACAGTTGCGGATAGTCACCGAAGTCTGGGACTGGGGCTGGCGCTTTGTCACTCTATTATAGAATCCCATGACGGAACCCTGATTCTGACGGACCATGATCCCCATGGATGTAATTTTACTTTTACTTTACCTTTAAGTGAGGTGACATTGAATGAATAAAACATTAATTCTGGTGGTTGAGGATGACAGACCTATAAGAAATCTGATCATTACGACGCTAAAAACACATGACTATAAATATCTGGCAGCAGAGAATGGTTCTTCGGCCATTCTGGAAGCTTCCTCTCATCATCCGGATATTGTTCTTCTTGATCTCGGGCTTCCAGATATGGAAGGGGTAGAGGTAATAAAGAAAATCCGTACCTGGTCGAACATGCCGATTATTGTGATCAGTGCCAGAAGTGAGGATACAGATAAAATTGAAGCACTGGACGCTGGTGCAGATGATTATATTACAAAACCGTTTTCCGTGGAGGAATTGCTTGCGCGTATTCGTGTTACGCAAAGGAGACTTGCAATAACGCAGACCGGAGAACAGCAGGAAACCTCTGTTTTTAAAAATGGTGAATTAGAGATCGATTATTCGGCTGGCTGTGCATATCTGAAGGGTGAAGAATTACATCTGACTCCTATTGAGTATAAGCTGCTCTGCCTTTTATCCCGTAATGTGGGAAAAGTATTGACACATACATTTATTACCCAGCAGATCTGGGGACAGTGTTCTGAAAATGATATTGCTTCCCTCCGCGTTTTTATGGCAACACTTCGAAAAAAACTGGAACCAGAAAAAAATGGTGTGCAATATATCCAGACGCATATTGGAATCGGATATCGTATGATCAGAATTGAAAGCAATAGTCTGGCCAGGTAATTATTTCCTTAAAAATCATTCTTGAATTACCTTCCTGTTTGTGATAAAATGCCTATTTGCATAAAAACGGGAGGTGCTATATGACATTTTATCAGGAACTTCAGTTGAATCAGGCAGGTTCAAAAGACCTGCTGAAAAAAAGTGAGACCGCAAAAGAAAAAATCTATCATCTGTTTGTATATATGGCGAAGGTAGCGGTCACAATGGCGTTTTGTTTTTTATTTGTTACTATTTTCAGCATTCTGCTTGGAAATGAGAACAGTATTGTAGGTGTCGTTGTCTTATTATGTCTTATGGTATTTCGAAATGCCGATCTCGGAATCCATACCGGACAGTCTACCATACTTCTGGCTTTGTTTTTCGCAGTTATGACTGTGTGTCCACATCTGGCAAATCAGCTTTCCCCGGTACCGGGAATGCTGTTAAATATTGCTGCATTGGCAGTGCTGATTCTGTTCGGCTGTCATAATCCATTTATGTTTAATCAGTCCACACTCGTTCTTGGATATCTGTTGCTGTATGGATATGACGTAACAGGGAAAAGCTATGAGATGAGACTGGTGGGAATGGCAGCAGGAGCTGTACTTACCTGTCTGGTATTTTATCGGAATCACAGAAACCGGGTTTATAAAAGAAAGATACAGGATGTACTGCAGGAATTTGATCTCTCTTCTTCCAGGACAAAATGGCAGTTATGCCAGATCCTGTGTGTACCGGCTGTACTTTGTATTGCAGAGCTTTTTAAAATGCCACGTGCAATGTGGGCAGGTATTGCAGCTATGTCAGCGATCTTACCGTTTATGGAAGACATGCAGTACAGAGTGAAGAAAAGAATTGTGGGAAATATTGCAGGAGTTCTTTGTTTTACAGCATTGTATTTCCTGCTTCCGTCATCCATCTATGCATACATAGGAATCCTTGGTGGAATCGGTGTGGGATTTTCTGCAAAATATGGCTGGCAGGCTGTATTTAATACATTTGGCGCTTTGGCTATCGCTGCAGAGAGTTATGGATTAAAGGGTGCAGTCAGCCTCAGAGTGATTCAGAATGTATTTGGTGTTGTTTTTGCTCTGGTATTTTGCGCTGTGTTTTATTGGGGTATGTCAAAAAAAATGGCAGGAGAAAACTGATATAAGTAGCCATTTGGTTGGATGCAATTCTGACTGAATGGCTTATTTTTATGCAATAGAAAATATAAAATTTCAAAAATATATACGCTGAAATCAGCCTATTGCAGTATACGAAATCTCAATAACGTGGTATAGTTAGCTTAAATAGGCTTTTTAGAAAACATGCCGTATTTCATATGGCTTCCTGTAGAGCATTGCATCCGCGGTACCTATGGTTGGGAAATCAGGGAGGAGATTGCAGAGCTTCTGGAATCTGGTCCCATTGATAAACCTACCTTTGGAAGCCATTTTTGCCGGAAGTGCCAATCATTGTAGATTCGCTCTGTTGCGCAGGAGTAACGCCAGAGAGTCATGAACTGGCTCTGGAAGCCATGAAAGCGTGTCAGATCAAGGTTATTTAAGCAATCATGATATCTGGGAAAGGTGATATTATGCATTATATTAGAATTACAAAAGAAAACATTGACAAGGAACATATCTGCTGTGCTATGTCAGGAAAAAACAGTATCGTAAAAAAAGAGTGGTTAAAACAGCGTTTTGAAGAAGGACTGGTTTTTTATCGGAGTGCAGAGCGCGGAAAGTGTTTTATTGAATATATTCCTGCAGAAAATGCATGGGTGCCCATTGATGCAGACGGATATATATATATTAACTGCTTATGGGTTTCCGGTTCCATGAAGGGACACGGCTATTCCAATGATTTGCTGAATGAATGCATTCGTGATGCAAAAGAACAAGGGAAAAAGGGAATCTGTATTCTGTCTTCAGAAGGGCGAAAGAAAGAATTTCTGGCAGACCCGAAGTATTTAAAATTTAAGGGATTTTCTGTTGCAGATACTTCGGACTGCGGAATCACTCTTATGTATTTACCATTTGACACAGATACTGAGCCGCCAAAATTCAAAGAATGTGCAAGACACCCGAAAGTAGAAGAGGAAGGATTTGTTCTTTACTATACAGATCAATGTCCCTTTACCTGTTACTGGGTGCCCCGTGTGGCGGAAGTGGCAAAAGAACACAATATTTCTTTCAGGGTAATTCATGTTACAAGCAGAGAAGCCGCACAGAACGTTCCTGCACCGGTGACAACGTATGCACTATTCAGAGATGGAAGATTTCTGACACAGGGAATACAGTCTGATAAAAAATTTCTGGCTCTTGTAGGCCGGGAATCTGATAGAAAATGAATCGGGATTATTAAGGAGAGAAAAAATATGGTAAAAATTATTTCAGACAGTACCTGCGACCTTTCGCAGGAATTATTGAGAAAATATGATATTGACATTCTTCCGCTTCATATTCTTCTGGGTGATAAGGAATATGAGGATGGAAAAAACATTACCCCGGATCAGATTTATACCTGGTCTGACGCAAATAAGACAACGCCTAAAACTTCTGCTCCTGCCCTGGCAGATGCCATGGAACTTTTCCGCCCATATGCAGAGGCTGGAAGGGAAATTGTCTGCTTTTCTATTTCAGCAGGTATGTCCACCTCTGGAAATGTGATGCGCCTTGCTGCTGAAGAGCTGGGGGCTTCTGACAGGATAAAGGTAATCGATTCTGCAAATCTTTCTACAGGTATCGATCTTCTTGTAATAGAGGCTGCAATTATGGCAAAGAATAACCGGACAGCTTCCCAGATTGTTTCTGAGATAGAGAGGCTAAAGCCAAATGTGCGAGCAAGCTTTGTGGTTGATACCCTCACCTATTTATACCGCGGTGGACGCTGCAATGCAGTAGCGGCTATGGCCGGAGGTATTTTAAAACTGCATCCCAGGATTGTAGTAGAAAATGGCGCCATGAATGCTTCTAAGAAATACCGGGGGAAAATTAATTCTGTTATCATGGACTATGTTAAAGATATGGAAAAAGATTTAAAAAATGCGAGACCAGAACGTGTATTCATAACACATTCTGGCTGTAAACAGGAAACTGTAGAGAAAGTGCGGGCTTATCTGGAAGAGCTTGGCGTTTTTGATGAGATATTGGAAACCAGGGCAGGTGGTGTTATATCAAGTCATTGTGGACCTGGCACATTAGGTGTGTTGTATATTGCAAAATCGTAAAGCATGCCCCCCTTTTTATAAAACTGCACAGTATAGTTTTTCATTTGGCTTTGTAATTGTTATTCATCCCTGACACACTTCCATAAATTGCTCAGCTCGCTTTTTTCCTGGCTTTTGATAAATTCATCAACCCCAATCATGGCAGTATCACCAAAATCATCAAAAGCGCTTGCAGGAGTCTTACAGAAAACAAATCGGATACTTGAAACATCGTAATTTGGTGATTCGTCGAAGTGCAATGCAACATCCTTTGCTCGCCGAAGGCTGTTGATTGCTTCTTCTTTTTTACACAGCGACAGCAGAACATCCGCTCGCAGTGCCCAAAGAAATGCTTCGCTTTTGTCCATATATCCCTGTTTTTCGGGATCTTTTAGCCCGGGATAAAAGGCAAGAGCCCAATCCACAAGAGCTAGAGCATTTGCATAATCTTTTGTCTTACAGAAAACATTCATATATCCCACCACAATTTCAAAGTGCGTCACAGTTAAATCTAATAATGCCCTCGATAAAAAGGGAAGTGCTCCCTCCGGATCATTGCAAGAGGACGCAAGCACCATTCCAATCGAAGAGTGATTCAGCCGACATGGATTGTTCTCTTTCAATAATGCAATTCCTTTGTCATATTCCCCAAGCGCAAAATGGATTTCAGCCATTTCCCTGCGAACAGAAACATCACTTATCTCCGGATCTTTGTTTTGTCCGATCAGTATACATGCACGTTCACAAAGGGAAAGCGCCTTTTTTGAATAAGCAGCATTCTTTTGCGTCAGTCCTCTTAAACGGTAGATTCTGGCACTGTAATAAACAACATCAAAACAATTCGGATAACACTGTAATGCCTTTTCAACATCAGAAAAAACATCCTCAGTATCTCTGTCGTGAGAATACTGCTTCAGCCTTGTAATTACAGTTTCTCTGTTATTGTTTCTAAACTGGTATCCGATAAGCGCATCGATAGACACCTCAAACAGATCTGCCATCTCCGCAATCAGGTTTAATTCCGGCGTCGCCACACCCCGTTCCCATTTTGAGACAGATGCAAAGGTAACGCCTAAAGCTTCCGCTAACTGCTCCTGTGTCATAGCGTGTTCTTTTCGCAACTTGCTTATATTTGCAGAAAGTGATAATTTCATCTTTGGTACCTCCCTTTTTCTTTATATCTATATTTTACTGCAAATTTGCAAATAAGGAAGGTATCAAGAGTACAATTAGTTTAGTTTTTTTTGGACTGTTAGTTTAGCATTTGCATAGTCAGCTTATCATAATTATTCATGCGAAAATGAATTATTGGGGGATATTTTTGTTTTCTATGCGTCTAATAGATGTAAAGAAAAAGCTGGCCGGCATGAAAAAGAGGTGGTATTTAAATGACAAAAGAACAACTGGGAAATCTGATCCTGGATTCGGAAAGACAATTATACTCAACTGCAAAAACAATCTTATTCAGTGACCAGGACTGTGCAGATGCTATCCAGGAGACAATTGTAAAAGCTTTTTCCAAAATAGACACATTAAAAAACGATAAATATGCCCGTACCTGGTTGATCCGAATTTTGATCAACGAATGTTACAACCTCGTACGTAAGTCCAGTAAGTTTATTTCGTTTGAAGATCTGGAGGACAGACTGGAAATGGAATCAGAAAAGTCAAAGGATTACAGCGAATTGTATGCCGCTGTAAATTCCTTAAAAGAGGAGCTGCGTTTGCCCGTTATTTTGTATTACATAGAAGATTTCAGCGTAAGAGAAATCGCCCAGATCCTTGAAATATCGGAAGGTGCTGTTCAGAAGAGACTTGCAAGGGCAAGGGGAAAATTAAGGCAGGAATTGCAGGAGGTGCTGGTATGAGATTAGAAGATATGAAAAGCGATATTCCCGAAACACCGGATTTTATCCATAAAATGATTCAAAATGAGGTTGCAAAGCAGATACAGGATACAAAGGTGATGAATCTTCAAAGAAGAAAAACATGGACGATTCCCAAAATCGCAGCTGTAGCAGCTGCTTGTACGCTGGCAGTTTCCACAGCAGCATATGCAGGTGTAAATCTGTATCACTGGTTTCTGGAGAAGCAGGGCGCTTATGGTGTAGCGGTTAAAATTGATGCCGATAGCATGGCAAAGGAAACCATGCTTCCAGATGAGGTTCCAGAGGTAAATCTGTTTGCCAGATACATTCCAAAAGGCATGAGCTGGAATGACGAGTATCATCTTCAGTATCCGGAACATGAACAGACCGGCGGGTTTAGCTTTGCATCTGTTCTGTTGGATAAAAATGATCTGGGACAGGTTGTGCAGGATCAGAATGTTATTGATAGCGAGGAGCGTACATTTGGAGAATATCAGGGAGTATACCTAAAGTATAATAGCATCGCCAAAAGTGGAACTTTTAACCAGAGAATTTACCTTGTCTGCCCGGATTTATACCGTGTGATTATGATCTACATAGGAGATGACGTATCAAAAGAGGATGCCATAAAGGTGGCTGAGAATCTGGTGATTACGGGAAACACAACTATGGTAAAAACTGCCGGGATGCCTACCTGGAGTGAAGACATGATAGCTGAAAAGATAGAAAATGATGATGATGAAATAATCACTTCTGTAAATGAGAAGGAGCTGCCTGTTTACCAGATCGGTGACACCTTTGATCTGAATGCGACTGGGGAAGACACAAATGGTGAGTATCTGACGAAAACCATTTCTGCAAAGGTGGATTCCATCCAGATCGCAGATGACCTTCAGCTTCTTGAGCCTGACAAAATACCGGAGGAATGGACAGAAGCAATTGGGGCTGATGGAAAACTGTCTGCAAATACATTGAATTATGTAAAATCTGGTGATGGAATCAATTCCCTGGATGAGATTGTGAAGTCAGAAGCTGTGAACCAGAAACTGGTTTATGCCACAGTGACCTATACAAACAATTCAGATGAGGAAATCGACCATATGCTTTATCTTGGTGCTTTGCTAACCATGACAAAGGAAAATGGAAGAGTACAGATTTACGTTCCAACGGAACAGTCCGGCGATGGCTATGACCGCATCACCTGGGATGGCATGGCAAAGACCGGAGAAATGGTTTATTATAATGTCTCTGAAAATTATGGCAATGGCGGAAACTACATTTCCTCTATAAAGCCAGATGAAAGCGTGCAGCTGAACATGGCCTGGATCGTAAATGAAAATGACCTGGAAAATCTGTATCTTAATGTAACCGGTGATGGAGCCTCGTATGAGTTTTCTGAAAATATACTAAAAAATGGACTTGTAGATATTCGCAAATAATAGTTTAAATATGTAAAAAACGAAGCAAATTAACCATTTCCGGCAGTCAACAGCTGTCGTGTTAAAAGTCCCGGAATGTCAGTAATGTGGATTCCGGGACTTTTGGATAAAAACTAAAAAATGGTTGTCTCACGTTTAATTAGAGTGGGTAGTACTGTTTTGTGAATGGGGGTCTCCATAATAGCTGGGCGACGCTTTTTACGGTTTTTCATCTGCATGACGAGGATATCCATGGCTTCTTTAGTAAGAACATCGATTTGCTGATGTATCGTGCTGAATGGTATAAGGTATTCTGACGCAATCGGTGAATCGTCAAAACCAACAACCTGATAGGTTGGAGGTAATTCTCCGTATTTCTTTAGAACCAAATTTAAAAAAATAGATGCCAAAGGATCCTGACGCAGGACTTTCACTTATTCGAATCTATGATCAACTGGAAAATTATATTGGAAAAGAACTTTACTTTGTGATAGAAAACGGAAATGAAACAGGCTTTTCTTTTATCAATGTGGATGATTTCAGGACTTCTATGACGGAAAAAGAAGTGATTGCTCTTCAGAATGAAACAATGGCTGCGCTTATAACAATGGAGGATCCGTATAAGGAATACATTGTTTCCAGCTATAAAGAAGAGGAAATCATACCTTTCGGAAGAACGATTTGTTTTGATCTTAACGGTGGGGAGGGAATATGCCCTGCTCCGATACGAAGTTATGATGCCAAAGCAATCAGGCTACCGGATGGGACAAGTATGAATCGAGCAAATCATATATTGCTGGGCTGGGCAGAAACACGAAATACCAATGTAATTGATCCTGCCACCAATGAAGATGCTTACGCACAAATAATTTATATGCCAGGTAGTTCATATCCGATTCAGGATAAAGATGTTACATTGTATGCAGTTTAGGCACAAAACAGTGGAACGCTGATGGAAGATATTACGATTGCGGTAAGAAATGCTGGCAAGGTACCCTCAGAACCCGCCATTTAAATAGCGTTTTTCGAAATCAGAAATGAAATCGAGAAACGCTTCTTATTTCCGCAATTTTGCTTCGTCCTGTAAATTTCAGTGTACCTATTCTTTTGGGTCAGATCATATCGTAAAGGAAAATTATTGGATTAAACATAATTTTACTGGCTGTAATGATAGTGACAATGAAATTCTTTTACTATATTCTGATAATGTAAAGATTGCATAATATTGATTGTGGAAAGGGGGCAGCAGAATGAAGAAAAGGATATTGACTGTGGTGATTGCAATCGCAATACTGGCAGGAATTGCGGTACCGGTAAGGGCAGAAGAAACTGTTCCGGAAGAAGCCGTGGAGTGCCTGACAGAGATGCCTTATGAAGCATTACCGGAAGAAGAGTTTGAGTTTGATGAAGCAAGCAGAACGATTACTGCGTATATCGGAACATCTGTGGATGTTATTATACCGCGTACGATTGGTGGTGTGCCGGTAGAAAATATTTCTTATAATGCTTTTGAATGTGCAAGAGATTATGTGCATTCGGATATGGCAACCAATCAGAAAGAAGGCGAGTGGCTGCCAATGCGCTGTCTGATTCTGCCGGAGACATTGAAGTCTATAGAGGACAGTGCTTTTACCCACTGCCATGATCTGGAAACTGTGATTTGTTATGCACCTCTGGAAAATACGAATAAAGGTTTATTTGAGGAATGTAAGGGATTGAAAACAGTGATTTTTGTGAATGGGGTTGGAGAGATGGATAATTACCTGTTTAATTACTGTAAGAATTTGAAGACCGTATGGTGGAAGGGAAAGGTAAACAGAATCGGGGTACAGTGTTTTGGAGCTACAGGTTTGGAGCAGTTCTGTGTGAATGCGAAGAATATTGACAGTTGTGCATTTATCGGATGTGAAGATTTGAAGGAAATACACATTCGCAGCGGAGTTGAGAATCTTAATATGACAGCATTTGCAATGCTGACAGGAATCGAAACAATTTGTCTGGAAGGGATTGATCCAGATGTAATGGAAGCAGACTGGGTGAACTTACAGAACAGCACAGTTACTATCATGGTGCCAGAGGATACTACTGATGAACAGCTGCAGCTTGTGACTCAGAAGTTTGCCAGTGCATATATAATTGTAAATAAATCCCAGGTACAGAAGGACAGCTGCCAGCTGTCGGATGATCCAATGCCGGATATTGATGGCATAGTTGGTGAATATGGTATTTAACCGAATCAAGTAGCGAAGCGGACCTGGAATGTCCGCTTGACAGGAAAATCTGATTAACCGTCAAGGTACATTGATATTGTATGCATGAAAAGATCCCAGTAAAGTGGAGGCGTTTTAGCCATTCGCTTTGCAAAGGGATCTTTTTCTGATTTGCATACTCAAATGTCTGCAAAAACAGGTTATTTTGATCCGAAGAATATAGAATAGTTAAGCTATATATGATAATATAAAGACATCATACACATAGGAGCTTCGATAATTTGAACACAGGTCACGAAGCGACTGCGTTCATGAGCAAGTAGCAAAGCGGACCTGGAATGTCCGCTTTACTTTATCAGAAAGGAAAACAAATGAGAAAAGCAATCGTATATGCATCTGTGCATCATGGAAATACAGAAAAATTAGTAAAGCGCATAGCAGACGAGTGTCAGTTCAGTTTAATTGATGCTGTAAAGTAGCCAAATGCAGATCTGAGCAGCTATGATATGATTGGTTTTGCATCGGGAATCTATTTTTCGAAATTTCATCAATCATTATTGGGATTTGCGGAGAAAAACTTACCAGACAACAAAAAGGTATTTCTGATTTGTACTTATGGTGGAAATGCGAACTATAAATCCATAGAGCAGATTTTGAGTAAGAAGCATTCTAAGGTGATCGGAAAATTCGGATGCAAGGGTTATGACACATTTGGTCCATTTAAACTGGTTGGTGGAATTGCAAAAGGGCATCCAGATGATGAAGATATTAAAAATGCAGTTGAGTTTGTAAGAGGATGCCAGATAAAACATTGTTGATGGTATCTCCTTATTTTGGAAATAGAAATATTGTGATTGGCGAGGGAAAATGCGGATAAATCAATCTGTTAAAAGGAGAGCGAAAATGATGATCAGAGACGCAAAAGAAAAAGACATTCCGAGAATTCTAGAGTTATTAAAACAGGTGCTGCAAATTCATGCAGATATAAGACCTGATATTTTTATTCCGGGTACAACAAAATATACCATAGACGAATTGAGAGAGATTTTGAAGAATAAAGAAACACCAATATATGTTGCAGTAAATGAGGCTGATGTTTGCGTAGGGTATGCATTTTGTCAATTACGGGAGCAGCCTTTTTCAAACAATATGGTTCCATTTAAATCTCTTTTTATTGATGATCTGTGTATTGATCAGGAAGCACGAGGGCAGCATATTGGTGAAAGCCTGTTTGAATATGTAAAAAACGAAGCAAAGCAACTGGGCTGCTATGAAGTGACATTGAATGTATGGACAGGAAATACTTCAGCAGAAAAGTTTTATGAGAAAATGGGAATGCGAACAAAAGAAAGACAAATGGAATACATATTATAAAAAAACAATGTGGTTTGGATATCAGATGGAGGTACCTATGACTGAAAGAGAAAAAATGCTGGCAGGAGAACTGTACGATTGTGGAGATGCGGAACTGCTGACACAATGGCATAAGGCAAAAGATCTGGTAAGAGATTATAATCAGATGAATTCTGCGGATGCAGATGAAAAAGAACGAATTCTGAATGAACTTCTTGGCGGAAAAGGCAAAAACTTATGGATAACGGCTCCTTTTTACGTTGACTATGGTAATAATATCTACTTCGGAAATAACTGTGAAGTAAATATGAATTGTACCTTTCTTGATGACAATATAATTCGTATCGGTGATAATGCCTTAATTGCACCGAATGTACAGATTTATACGGCATTTCATCCGACAAATGCCATAGATCGCTTCGGGATACCTAAAGAAGACGGATCATTTGAATTTTGTAAAACACAAACAGCACCAGTTATCATTGGAAATAATGTATGGATTGGTGGCGGAGCTATTATTTTACCGGGCGTTACCATCGGGAATAATGTTGTGATTGGAGCCGGCAGTGTTGTAACAAAAAATATTCCCGACAATGTGATTGCTGTAGGCAGTCCTTGCAGAGTGGTCTGTAGGAATCAGTAACAAACATGTTTTATCCAGATAAATATATAAGTGGGAGATATTATGCCTGAAATACAGAAGAAAATTGAATTACTACAGAAAATTGCACATCGATTTAATGAGGCAAATATAGAGTGGGCTTTAGGCGCATCTATGCTGCTGTACTTTAAAGGGATTATTTCAGAATTTCATGATATTGATTTAATGATCTCTGTTCATGATGCTGAACAGGTCCGGACGATTTTATCAGAAATGGGAGAACTTCACGCACCGATTTGATTTCCGGTATTATTGCAGTTATATCGGTATTGGTAGGAACTTATATGACGTCAAGTGGAATCAAAAACTGTAAATAAAAGATTTTAGGGTTAGGAGGGATTAATAGAACTATGAGCAAAAGATTGCTGGTAGAGCAGAAGCATACAAAAGCGGGAATAGAGTTTATCAAAGAAGGTCTGGAAGAGTTTGGCATAGAGAAAAAGCAGACCATAAAGACAATGCTTTTAGTAGAGGAAGTATTGGTGAAATTAAGGGAGCATGCCAAAGACCCTGATGAAAATATCTGCATTATTTTGAATAAAAGGTTTGGCAGGGTATATGTGAATCTGTCACTCCGTGGTGAGAAATTCCAGTTTATTTATGGTCATACCATAGAAGAAGTACTGGACCAGGAAAATGATGATCTTCAGAGCGCACAGGAAAAAGAAGAAAAAATAATCCGGGATGTCCTTCTCAAGGCGAATGAAGAAAGACTGCGCTATAAAAACAAGAACAACATGAACCTGGTAGAAATTACAGTACAGAAAAATCCCCATGCCATGGTATTACATACAATGCTGGCTTTAATAGCTGCAATCGTAATAGGTGTATTGATGAAAGTGTTTGTACCTTCAGGCGTGAACGAAGCACTGAACAATACTATTTTTACATCTATCAGCACAATGTTCCTGAATGCTTTGAAGATGATTGTAGGCCCGGTAGTATTTTTCTCCATAGCATGCTGCATTTCCCAATTTGGAGATCTGAAAGAAGCCGGACGTATTGGTGGAAAAATCATGGGCTTTTACCTGCTTACCACGGTTCTGGCAATTCTTACGGCAACAGGTGTGTTTGAATTATTGAAGCCAGGTAATCCAGAGCTTGCGGCAAAACTGGCTGGAGATGCAGCTGCGGTGTCGGTTTCGGATGTAAGTATTTCAATCAAGGATACAATTGTAGGAATCATTCCGGCAAACTTTGTAAAACCGTTTTTAGATTCCAACATGATGCAGCTCATCTTTTTGGCAGTTCTGATTGGAATTGCATTAGAGAAGATCGGGGAGCATTCCAGGTTATTAAAGGATATATTCGAAGCATGCAATGACCTGTTCCTGAAGATTACAGTGATGCTGGTACGCTTCATACCTGTTGCAACCTTTTGCTCCATTGTATCGGTTGTATTAAAGACAGGACCGGATGTGCTGTTGTCCATGCTGGCCATGCTGGGAACTTTTGCAGTAGGAATCGTGGCGATGATCATTGTATATTGTATATTACTTGGAGTAATCGGCCGTTTGAATCCGATTCCCTTTTTGAAAAAATACAATCCCACAATGCTTCAGGTGTTCGGCATGGCTTCCAGTAATGCGGCGATCATTGTGAACATGGATGCCTGCGAGAATAAACTTGGTATATCAAAGAAAATCTATTCCCTGTCTATTCCCCTGGGGGCAACGGTAAATATGGACGGAACCTGTATATATCTGGTGATATTTGGCATGGCACTGGCAAGAGTTTTCGGTGTTGATATCAACGGTGGAATGATGCTGTCTATGTTTTTCTCCGTGTTTGTTCTTTCTGTAGGTGCGCCAGGAGTTCCAGGAGCGGGGCTTGTATGCCTGTCTGTACTTCTGACACAGTTGAATGTTCCGCTTGCAGGAATCGGACTGGTCATGGGACTGGACTCCCTGCTTGGAATGATGCGTGCAATGAGCAACAGCCTGGGCGATGTGACAGCATCCCTAATTGTTGCAAAATCAGAAAAGAAGCTTGATATGGAAAAATATATGAGTTAGATTGAAAAAACTATAAAAAATAGGTATTAAGCTTTCGTATAGAAGCTACATGCCAATCCATGGTTTATGTCAGGTACATGCACTTGCTTATAATATATTTAATTAGTTTAGATGATTGGCGTTATCTGCAAATATGAGAAAACAACGTATAGAATTTCTCCAATTTTTAAATTTTCGACGACGGTCAGGACGGTGATTTATACTACAAATACCATTGAATCCCTGAATTCTACCTACCGGAAACTGAATCGCCAGAGAAGCGTATTTCCAAGCGATACAGCTCTATTAAAGGCACTGTATCTTGCCACATTTGAAGTTACCAAGAGATGGACCAGTACGATCCGGAACTGGGCACAGGTGTATGGTGAACTGAGTATTATGTACGAAGGGCGCCTTCCAGAGTAACGAATAAACAGGCGAATAAGACGGGCGGAAAACCGTCTGCTCTCACAAAGTTCTTCCTCAGCTTAGCATCCCATTTCCTTCGTATGCCACGCCCCCACGCAGTGAATAGCCCCTCACGTCCCCTTTTCCGACGCGGAGACGTAAAGTGGTGTCATGAGCAGGAGTTAAGGTGTAGCTGACATTCTTTCCCTCCCATTTAAGATCCACGCGGATGTTTCCACGTGCAATGAACCCCGTGGCTTCCCCATTTTTCCAGGAGGGTGGGAGCGCAGGGAGAAGGACAAGCTCTTCTCCCTGGCTTTGAACCAGGATCTCGGCAACGGCAGCACTGTAACCTAAATTTCCATCAATCTGGAACGGTGGGTGGGCACAAAATAAATTGGGATAGATGCCACCTCTTCGTATTCCCATTTCTTCCATTGGATCTACTACATAAAACAGGTTTTTCATAATTTTCTCCACATGAGCGCCATCCTCCATACGGGCCCACATCAGAACCTTCCAAGCCAGACTCCATCCGGTTCCCTCATCCCCTCGAAGTTCAAGACTTTTTCTCACTGCTTTATACAATTCAGGTGTCTGTGGAGTGATGCCGCAGCCAGGATGAAGCTCATAAAGATGAGAAACATGGCGATGATGCACATCCTGCTCTGGGAATTCCTGGTTCCATTCCAGAATCTGTCCCTTGCTTCCAACAGCAGTAGGTACCATGCGCTCCAGCGCTTCCAGTACATCACACATTATCTGATTCTGCAAGCCAAGCACTTCACAGCCTCTCACATAATCCCGAAACAGATTTCTTGCAATGGCCAGGGTATTTTCACTGTATTCTGCCACGGAACAATCCTCATAAAACAGATTTTCCGGTGAGGTAGCGGGACAGATGGCAAGTCCCTGATCTGTTTCCTGAAGCTGAGCAAGACAGAATCGCACATTTTCCTCCAGTATAGGCATAATTTCCTTCAAATACTCTTTATCTTCTGTAAATAAGTACTGGTCGAACAGATTACGGCAGAGCCATGCCTCCCCAAATGGCCAGAACGCCCACACCGCCTTTCCTGTTGCAGGAGAGGTTTTACCCCAGATATCCGTGTTGTGAAAGCAGGCAGTTCCCTCACAGTTAAGCAGTTCTCTGGCAGTTGTCTGTCCGTTTTTTACCAGCGCTTTGCAAAGATTTACCAGCGGTTCCTGCATTTGGGCAAGATTCAGGGGTCCTGTCATCCAGTAATTCATTTCGGTATTAATATTTACGGTGAAATCACTGAACCATGGTGGAATAATATCATTGCTCCAGATTCCCTGCAGATTGGCAGCCTGGGTTCCTGGTCTGGAAGATGAGATGAGCAAATATTTTCCGAAAGCAAACAGGATTGCATAAAGCTCCGGGTCAGATGCGCCCTCATGAAATGCGGCAAGACGCTCCCGCAGATCATACTGAGAAGTTTCAGCAGAAATCTTCGGTACATCATCCCACAGTCTCAATGAAGTTCTCCCATAAAAAGACCTGTATTCCTCTACGTGCTCGTTCAGCAGCTCTTCAAATGGTTTTGAAAGTTTTTCTAAATCGGCAGCCAGCATATGACGAATTTGGGCATCGGAATATTGCTCAGTATATGCTTTGTCAAATCCCCGGAAGCTGGTACGGATTGCCATACGGATTTCCACCCCAGTTACATGCTCCAATAGAATTCCATCAGCAGATCCAGTAGCTCTTCCACCTTCTGCAGTTACGCACCCTTCTCCTATAAAGTGTACACCCTGAAGCTCTGGTTCGTCCGGGAAAAGGAACTCTTTCGGTTTATTTTCCTTGATAACTTTCAGTCCGCTTCTTCCCGGACAGATTCCGGTAAGCGTGAAATGATTTTCCTTATAATCTTTCTCACGGATAAAGGCTCCGTCACAGTGGACCAAAATAGAAAATGGACGGCTGCTATTAATCTGATACACAAGTCCCTGAGCCGGTGCGCTGATAAAGCAGGTACGTGTAAACTTAGCTCCATTTCTCACATAGCACTCAGACGCCACAGCCCGGTCTAAATCCAAATGTCTCTCATAATCTGTCACTGCTGTATCTGAATCTGGCGAAGCACCTGCAACTGTACCTCCATCAGCATCATAATTATCCTCCACAAAATCCAGAAGCAGATTCCCAAAGGGCAGATAAACCTGTACATCCTCAGCTTCTTCCAGCTTCTTTTCCATAACCAGTTTTGCTTCTTCATATTTCCCTGCCCTTGCAAGCTCCCTGGCCTGATTCACTACTTCAGGGGAAAGTCCGGTCTGTCCGCTGTAAGGGGAGCCTGACCATAAGGTGTCCTCATTTAACTGTAACACTTCATGATCCAAAGCTCCGTGAATAACCGCTCCCATTCGTCCATTTCCCAGTGCAAATCCCTCCAGCCAGCATTTTGCCGGATTTTTATAATACAATTCCATATATTTATTCCTTTCATTATGGTATATTGGTGTTATGATCTGTCTACTGATGATACTTCTTTCCATATTCCGATGGCGAAATTCCCATGCATTTCTTAAACAGCCTGCTGAAATAAAGCTGATCATCAATTCCTACCATGGAAGAAATCTCTTTCATGGACATGGTATTTTCCTTGATCAGGGTTGCGGCCTTGCGTATCCGCAGATTATTCAGATAATTGGTAATGCTTGTGCCAACCTCAGATTTAAAAATCCTGCACAGATAACTGGAGCTTAAATTTACGTTTGCAGAAATAGAAGACAGGGTCAGCCTGTACATGTAATTTTCCTCCATATACTCCAGGGTTTTCGCTACATCAGTTTTATAGTGTCCCTCATTAGAGGAAAATTCCCGGAACACACTTCGCGCTTCCTCGTAATTTTCCAGCATCTCCTGATAGGGCATATCTGGTGCAAAGGACTGATACATGGTAAAACGATTGTATAGCTTTTTTACCAGCTGTTCCACCTTAATTTCACTGTCGGACAGCTCTGTCTGGGAAAAAACAACCAGTGCGCTATAATCGTTCAGCACCAGAATATAGGGCTGCAACACTCCCTGAACCGCATCCAGGATCATATCCCGCAGAAGACTCCCGGAGATGGAAAATGCGTCATTAGATAAATACTTCTCAAAGGTTACATAGCAGACGGCACAGGAAGCTTCCATAAATGCAAGTCTGGTTTTAGCATGCTGTCCCATAAAATCTGAAAGCTTTACATCCTTCTGGAAAAATTCCAGCAGCAGCTTTGATATATCCTCTTCCTGATCCTTTTTTTCGGTTTCCCAATTTCTGGGCACTTTGTCCTTTAATTTTTCTACCGTTTTATTCAGACAGGCAAGAAGGGTATCTGGCTGGATCTTAATTTTCAGCAGATAATCTGCCGCACCAAGCAGCAGTGCACTTCGCACAGAATCAAAATCCTCGTAATTGCTAAGTACCAGAATTTCTCCCGGACAATTCTTTTCCTTTAAAGTCCGAATCAGCTCAAGCCCGTCCATCCCAGGCATTTTCAGGTCTGTGATGATCACATCCGGATGATGCTGTTCGATCAAAGGCAGTGCCTCAAGTCCATTTGATGCCGTTCCGCAAATAGAAAAGCCATGCTCCTCCCAGGGCAGGATGGAACGAAGCGCAATTTTTACAATAGGCTCATCATCCACAATCAGTATACTGTACATGTATCGTCCTTTCTGACTAGAGCGTGTTTGAAAAAGGCTTTCTGCAAGATGTGCGTTACAACTTGTGGGAGATTGCGGGAATGATTTTTCAAACAGGCTCTAGTTGTGTATTTTATGAAAGCGTGTCCGCATAAAGCTCCGGCAGGGTCAGGGTACAAGTAGTTCCTTTCCCCGGCTGACTGTTGATTTTCAGCCCGTATTTTCTTCCGAAATTCAGCTGGATCCGGTCATTTACATTGGCGACGCCAATCCTTTTCCGCTCCGGGTGAGGTGCCAGGGCGTCATCTGTCACCTCAAAGCCTTTACCGTCATCAGACAGTTCGATAATTACATCCTCATCTTCCCGCCAGCAGGTAATCTGAATCTCCATCACCGTGCCATTATCTGACGAACCGTGCATCACCGAGTTTTCTGCCAGAGGCTGCAGAATAAGCTTTGGAACCAGACAGGAGAGCAGCTCATCCTCCTCTACATGAAAAGAATATTCAAAGCTTCCTGCATATCGGATCCTAAGAATGGAAAAATAATTTTCCAGATTTTCCAGTTCCTCCTGAATCGTAATATATTCATTCTTATTAGTAAGAGTATTCTGTAAAAGACTGCTTAGCGCCTGGATTCCGTCACTTACAATCTGATCCTTATGCATGGCAGCCACAAACCGAAGACTGTTCAGAGTATTGAAAAGGAAATGAGGATTCAGCTGATACTGAAGCATCTGCAGCTCCAGCTCTCTTTTTTTCTTTTCCTGAGTCTTCTGCTGGTCCATCAGATGTTCGATGGTATCTGCCATATGATCCATGCTGCCGGAAAGCCGGGAGAGTTCATCCTTATGCTTGTCCTGAATACGCACAGATAAATTTCCTTCGGAAACCTCACTGCAGAATTCCAGCATTCTTTTAATAGGAGACATAATTCCCTGATATACCATGGCTACAATTACGATGCATAGTAAAACCAGAAACACTACCACCACAAGAATCTGTTTCAGCATGGCATAAACCTCTGAATTGATATAGTGGTAAGGCATGGTATATACAAACAGCTGATTCAGATTTTTATTAAAAATATAGGTCACCAGCTGTTCCTCTCCATCCTCCTGAATACTAAAGAAATCGGTTTTCTTTGGAAGCCTTTCCTGGATTTTTTTCAGAAGCTCCTCATTAGTTTTCTCCCCCAGGGCGATACTTCGGTTCCAGGAAGAGAGCACCGTTCCATCCAGATTCATATACATAATATTGGAAGAATCTGACAGTCCCACAGGCTCCAGTACCGTCTTGGAAAAGATTTTTTCTTCAATAGAAATCAGAGTGTATCCGATCACCCGGCTTTTGGAATATTGCTCGTAAATCCTTCTTCCGAGAACCAGAATATTTCTGTCACGGTAAGTATGTGCATAAGCCCACACATCCTGTTCCTGCTCCTCAAGCTGCGATAGGATCCGGTCCACATCTTCCTGATAGAACCCGTCATAGCCCAGATCATAAAAAATATTTCCATCTGTATCATAAACAGTAATATTTTTCGCCTGAGCAGGGTAAATGATCTTGCTCCGGATCATCTTCTGGATTTCGATAATTGCCTGATTCTTTTCCATATCAGTCATATCTTTTTTCAGAAGACCTTCCTTGATTTCCTGGCTGATACAGATGGAACCACACAAATACTGATATTTCTCGACTTCACTTACCATATTCAGATTGATCATGGACAGGGTCTGGGAAATAGATGCAGAAAGCTTCTCTTGAAATGCCGCGGAAAATATATGAAAAGAATAGCCGCTGATTCCTGCTAATGGGATAATAGAAATCATCAGAAGGGCAATTACAAGTCTTGTTTTGATGCTGAATTTACGAAATCCCTGAAAATGATGTTTTTTTTCCATGGAGGCTCCTCCTGTTGCTGACCACTGACGGGTATCTGTCAAAATATTATTATTTTCATTCATTATACAGGAAAAAAACAGAATAATCTATGTAAAAAGCAAAAGATGAAAAAATAATACATATATGCTGCAAGAAAATCCATATCAGATATTATTTACAAGAAAATGTTCCATAATGAGAATTGTTTTGTTAATTTACGACAAAAGATTTTTGCACTATAATAGCATCATCAGGCAAACGTAATAAAAGCCAACAAGAAGGAGGAAACAACCTATGAAAAAAAGATTTGCAGCATCTGCAATGATTCTTGCCATGAGTGCAGCTACTGTACTTTCCCCGCTCACAGCATTTGCGGAAGCAGAAGAACAGGAACTGAACATTGCCATTTTCCAGGGTGGATACGGAGATGCTTACTGGAACCAGATGGTAGAGCTTTTCGAAGAGAGCCATGAGGGCGTGAAAGTAAACATGACTATTAGCCCGACTATTGGTGATATTATCCGCCCACAGATCGTAGCCGGAAACGCACCGGATTTTATCTGCCTTAATGATGGCGCTGAGGATGGCGTAATCCTTTCCCTGATCAAAGAGCATGCGCTTCTGAACCTGGACGATGTATTTGACGGAGAGAACTATGCAGGAACCGGAACTCTTCGGGATGATATTACAGACGGTATTCTTTCCAGTACCAAATGTGCTCCTTACGGAGATGGCGAAATCTATCTTGCACCATTTAGCAGCGGTCCGCAGGGTCTGATCTACAACAAGACCTTTTTCGATGAGAACAATCTGGAAGTTCCAAAAACATGGGACGAGTTTTTTGCACTTGGCGATACCTTAAAGGATATTGACGGACGTGCTCTTTTTACCTATCAGGGAATTTATCCGGGATATATGGAAGAAATGCTCTGGCCGGCAATTGCAAATGAATGCGGCGAGGAAGCTCTTACCAAGATTGCCAATTATGAGGAAGGCTCCTTCAACAACGAAGGTGTGTTAAAGGCTCTTACCCATATCAAAGAAATTGCAGAGAAAGGTTATCTGTTAGAGGGTACTGTAGGTATGAACCATACAGAGTCCCAGACAGAGATGATGCTTGGAAAAGCTGCATTTATCACGAACGGAACCTGGATGGAAAATGAGATGCAGGATGCTCCAAGAGAAGAAGGCTTTGAGTTTGCAATGGCCCCGATCCCAACTGAGAACGCAGATGATGTGCATTATGTATTCGACAGCTGTGAGCAGTTCTCCATTCCGGCTGCTGCAAAGAATCCGGAGCTTGCAAAAGAATTCCTTCGTTTCCTGTACAGCGATGAATCCGTATCTGCATTTGCAGAGGCTTCCGGTGCCCTCTATGCTACCAAGAGTGCCCGTGAAGTAGCAAAAGATAAGCTGTCTACTGCAATCTATAATATGTACGGAATCTACGAAGAGGCAAATGCTTCTTCCCTGATCATGAGCTTTGCAGCAGTTCCGGCTGACTGCAAGATCAACCCGAAAGATGAGATCTTCAATCCGATCACTTCTGTTATGAACGATGAAATGACAGTAGAAGAGTGGGCACAGAACGTGGAAGCTGCTTTCGCACAGGTTCGTGCTGATATGGAAGCTGCCAACTAAACTTCATATGCCAGCCGGATAAAAACGGTAAAGCATGGAAAGGCTGCTGCACAGTGTATGCGGCAGCCTTTTGTAACCCTGAACAGATAGATTGCCAATCGGTGATGTCATCCACATTTTTCAATATTTAAATTTAAAGAGGTGAGCAAGCGTGGTAAAAAAGCCCAGATTATTTATAGCCCTGTGTACGCTTCCTGCATTGATCTTAACCATTGTTTTTATGATTGTCCCTATGGTAAATGCCATTTATCTGTCTTTTACCAGTTCCACTGCACTTAGCGTAGGCTTTAACAGCAAATTTGTATTTTTGGATAATTACAGGTATATGTTCCAGGATAAGGATTTTCTTCAGGCACTGTTTAATACTCTTAAGCTGATGCTGGTAATCCCGGCTGTGACCATATTTCTAAGTCTTGTATTTGCATTTATCCTTACTCAGGGACAGCTTAAGGAAAAGTCATTTTACCGGACCGTATTCTTTTTCCCAAGTATTGTTTCCATGACTGTAGTTGGTATTGTGTGGTCCTTTGTGTTTAATCCCACAAGAGGAATTCTGAATCATATGCTGGATTTGTTCCATCTTTCCACCTGGAAACACGCATGGCTTGGAGAGGGAAAAACGGCTCTCTGGTGTATCGGTGCAGCCTTGGTTTGGCAGGCCATTGGTTATTACATGGTCATGCATGTGGCTTCCATTGATGGGATTTCCCAGGAGGTTTATGAAGCTGCTTCCATTGACGGTGCAACAGGAGTGCAGAAGTTCTTTAAGATCACCATTCCGTTGCTTCGCAGATCAATTGGAACGACCTATATACTTTCCCTGTCTGGTACTATCAACTTAAGTTTTACCCTGTCCAATGTTATGACAGGTGGTGGACCAAACGGCGCATCCAGTGTCCTGTTGCAGTATATGTACACCCAGGGTATGAGAAATGCCAACTTTGGATATGCCATGGCAATCGCCATGTTTACCCTTGGCCTTGCAATCGTCCTTGCAATGATTTCTAAAAAAATATCATCTGAAAAAGAATAGGAGGGAGACTGATGAAAACTGTAAGAACCTGGTGTATCAGAATCCTGATGATTCTGTTTACCGTTATCTTTTTGTATCCGCTTTTCTGGAACCTGATGTCTGCGTTTAAGACAAATGCAGAATATCTGACAGATCCTTATGCATTGCCCGCAGCTTTGAATCTGGATAATTTTGTGGCAGCATGGCAGAAAGCAAATATTGCCGCTTATTTTGGAAATTCCATATTTGTGACAGTGCTTTCCACTGTATTGCTTCTGCTTTTGGTCATTCCCATCTCTTATGTACTGGCAAGATACCGTTTTGTGGGCAGCAGGCTGATTTCTACGGTCTACATGGCTTGTATTTTTCTGCAGGCTACTTACATTATGATTCCTTTGTTTCTGGAATTACAGGCTGTGAACGGATTAAATAACCTGCCGGTATTATGTCTTGTTTATGCAGTTATGCAGTTTCCTTTCTGTATTTTTACCTTACAGGGATTTATGTCTGCGGTACCAAGGGATTATGAGGAGTCTGCAAGAATTGACGGTGCTACTAATATCCAGCTGTTATTAAGAGTTATGGTGCCTCTTGCAAAACCCGGAATCGCTACCATTACCATGTTAAGTGCCATGGGCTTCTGGAATGAATATCCACTGGCACTTGTTCTTCTTACGGAAGATGCAAAGAAAACCCTTCCCATCGGTATGGCAAATTTGTTTGAGGTGCAGAAATATGCTACAGACTGGGGTGCCCTGTTTGCCGGACTTGTAATCGTTATGATCCCAACAATTATTATCTATCTCATTGGACAGAGATATCTGCTTCAGGGAATCGGTGCAGGCGGGTTGAAGGGATGAAACTATTTTTTGCAGCTGTCTGCATAGTATCTTCTTTCTGAAAAATATATGAAAATTAAAGGAGAAATCATATGCCAACTGATCAGGAATTAATAAAAATTGTTCCCTCCCGCCGTCAGCTTGCCTATCAGGCAACAGAGTTTTATGCGTTTTTTCATTTTGGAATGAATACATATACCAATCGGGAATGGGGAGATGGAACGGAAAATCCGCAAATTTTTAATCCTACAGAGTTTGACGCAGACCAGTGGGTGACTGTAGCACAAAATGCCGGCATGAAAGGAGTAATCCTTACCTGTAAGCACCATGACGGTTTCTGCCTGTGGCCTACCAGATATACCAGTCACAGCGTTGCAGCAAGCCCATGGAAAAATGGCAGGGGAGATGTGGTTCGGGAAGTGTCCGAAGCATGCCACCGTCATGGACTGAAATTTGGAATTTATCTTTCCCCATGGGACCGCAATCAGCCTTGCTACGGGAGTGGAAAAGAATATGATGATTACTATCTGGCACAGCTGACTGAGCTTCTCACCGGCTATGGGGATATTTTCAGTGTCTGGCTGGATGGTGCATGTGGGGAAGGACCTAATGGGAAAAAACAGGTCTATGACTGGAATCGCTATTACGAATGTGTTCGAAAATATCAGACAGACGCATGTATCTGTGTCTGCGGGCCAGATATCCGGTGGTGTGGAAATGAAGCTGGCGATGTAAGAAAATCCGAGTGGAGTGTTGTTCCTGCGCGTACAGCACTTGCAGAGAGTGTACAGGAAAGAAGCCAGCAGACTGATGATGAGGAATTCAGAATGCGCCGGATTACCAGTGATATGGAAGATCTCGGAAGTAGAAAAGCCCTTGAAGGTGAAACGGATCTGATCTGGTATCCGGCAGAAGTAAATACTTCTATAAGACCTGGATGGTTTTATCATCCAGAAGAAGATGATCAGGTGAAAAGTCTGGAAGAGCTGGTTCATATCTATATTGGGGCTGTTGGAGGAAATGCAACCTTTTTGTTAAACATTCCACCTATGCCAAACGGACTTCTTCATGAAAATGATGTTAAACGTCTGGAAGAATTTGGAAGTTGGAAAAAGAAATCTTTTGCTCATAATTTAATGAGTACAGCACATGTTTTTTCGGAAAATGAAGATCCGGCGCATCCGGTTTCCAATTTGACAGAGGATACTTTGGAAGCATGGTATCAGCCTGAAAGCAGTGAGCTGCCAGTAGAGATAACGATTTGCCTGGACGACTCATACAATTTAGGGTATCTGGTATTAAAAGAGACTGTCTGCTATAGCCAGAGAGTGGAAAAATATGAGGTATTTGTTAAAGAAGGGGAAATATGGAACAGTATTTACACAGGAACGGTAATTGGCTATCAGAAGATCATTCCTGTTAAGGGGAAAAAAGCCAGGGAAATGAAAATTGTTTTACATGATTTCCGTGTACTTCCGCTTCTAACGTTTATTGGGATTTATCCGGAAAATACCTGAGCGGTTAAGTATTGTTTGATATTATTTCATAAATTAAATAAATATTTTTTTATAAAAATACCCTTTAGGAGTAGAAATCATCCTAAAGGGTATTTTCCTCTTAAGCGATATACAGGGGAGGGGGTGGTAGTTTCTACCTTAAGAGGGAAGCTTCCTGGTTGCAGTAAATACATCTATATTTTCCGCTGGAGGACAATTCGAAGACGTGCTCACAGTTTGCTTCCGTACTGGTAATGCAGCGGGGATTTTTGCATTTGATTACATTCTTTAATGTTTTTGGCGGAATGGGATGATATTTTTTTACTACCTTTCCGTCACGGATCACGATCAACGTGACACCCTCATTTAAGTAACCAAGGACTTCAAGACGCTTAGGCTCTGTAATTCCTTCTATTTTAATCAGGTCTTTACAGCCATATTTTTCACTTCTTACCGATTGCAGAAGGGCAACGGACTGCTTCTGGGAGTCCAGTTCCAGGAGCTTGTAAATATCCATTCCTTTTCCAGCGGGGATATGGTCGATCACAATTCCATTTTGGATAGATTCAATCTTTAACATTACAGCACCGTCCTTCCTGTCAGCGGATCCGGAATTTCAAGCAGAGCCATAATCAGGGCCATACGGATGTATTTTCCGTTTTGTACCTGGTCAAAATAAGCGGCTCTTGGATCCTGATCCACATCTGTGGCAATCTCATCTACTCTTGGAAGAGGATGGAGAACTGGCATATCAAGCTGTGCCAGATTCAGCTTTTCGCGGTTTAAAATATAGGTATCCTTTAATCGGACATAATCTTCTTCGTTAAAGAAACGCTCTTTCTGGACTCTTGTCATATAGAGCACGTCCAGCTTGGGAAGTGTTTCCTCCAGGCTGGTGACCTCTTTGTAAAAAGAATGGTTAGGTTTTAAGGTCTCTTCAATTACGTAATCCGGGATTTTAAGCTCTTCCGGGGAGATGAAGTAAAACTCATTTCCTGGATGACGTACAAGGCTGTTTACCAGAGAATGCACCGTCCGTCCAAATTTCAGGTCACCGCAAAAGCCTACTGTCAGATGATCCAGATGACCTTTTCTCTGGCGGATAGTCATGAGGTCGATCAGTGTCTGGGTCGGATGATTATGTCCGCCATCTCCGGCATTGATTACCGGCACTGTGGCATACATGGAGGCGCGAAGGGGAGCGCCTTCCTTGGGATGCCGCATTGCAATGATATCTGCATAGCAGCTTACCACCCGGGCGGTATCGGCTACCGTTTCTCCTTTTGTGGCACTGGACTGCTCAGCACCTGCAAAGCCAAGGGATTTTCCTCCAAGGCTTAGCATGGCAGATTCAAAGGAAAGGCGGGTTCTGGTACTTGGCTCGTAAAAAAGAGTGGCAATCTTTTTTCCATTCGCTACATGGCTGTACACTTCCGGATTTTCTGCAATGCGGTCTGCCAGATCCAGAACTTTTGTAGATTCATCAAGGGTAAAATCAAGTGGATCAATCAAATGTCTCATAACCAGGCTCCTTTTGTTAAAAATTGATCCCGTCTGGCTCCGACGGAAATAAACTGGATTTCATGGTTCAGAAGTTGCTCCAGGATACGGATGTAGGCTTTTGCATTTTCCGGAAGTTCTTCATAAGTCCGGCATCCGGAAATATCGCATTTCCATCCTGGAAGCATTTCTACTACAGGAGTATAACTGTCCAGTTCATCCATAGAATCAAAATCTGTTACCACAACACCGTCACGTTTATAGCCTGTGATCACAGGGATTTCCTTCATGGAACTTAAAACATCCATTTTGGTAAGTGCGATCTTATCTGCATTCTGGCATTTTAATCCATAGCGGCTGGCTACGGCATCAAATGGCCCTACCCTTCTGGGCCGGCCAGTGGCTGCGCCATATTCACCGCCAGCTTTCCGCAGCTCTTCTTCCCAGTCATCGGACATGGCATGTTCTGCCACAAAAGGACCTGCGCCAACACAGGTGGAATACGCTTTTAAAACGCCGACTACATGATCCAGAGATTTTCCAGGGATTCCAGCACCAATGGGACCATAAGCAGAAATAGTAGAGGAACTTGAGGTGTAGGGGAAAATACCATAATCAATGTCCCTCATGGCTCCAAGCTGGGCTTCCAGCACTACCTTTTTGCCCTCTGACAGTGCCTGCTCCAGAAACTCACCCGTGTCTCCAATATAGAATCCAAAAAGTTCAGCCTGTTCCTCACACCAGGTAAGAAGTGCAGGGTAAGACATTGGTTCCTGATGATAGCAGCCTGCAAGCTCCAGGTTCTTTGCTTCCAGCATGGTTTTTAGTCTGGCTTTTACGGAATCCTCTTTCAAATGAAGAAGATCTCCGAGGCGAAGTGTTTTTTTACGGTACTTGTCACTGTATGCGTAGGCGATTCCACGGCGGGTAGAACCGAAAGCATTGCCGGTTTTTGCCAGCCGGTTTTCTTCTAACTCATCCTGTACCTTGTGCCACGGCATGGAAATCGTGGCACGCTTTGAAAGCTTCAGATGATCCGGTGTAACCCGGATTCCTTTTTTCTCTATTTCATGGATTTCGCGGGAAAGATGTTCCAGATCAACCACCATTCCGTCCCCGAGGACGCACACCACACCTGGATGTAAGATACCAGATGGGAGAAGATTTAATACAAATTTGCCCTGGTCGGTGACCACTGTGTGACCTGCATTGTTTCCGCCCTGGTAGCGGACAACCACATCTGCCTGCTCTGCAAGAAGATCGATCACACGTCCTTTTCCTTCATCTCCCCAGTTAATACCGGTTACTGCTGTAAGCATTTGTTCCTCCTTTGAAAACTGTTCGGGCTGCTGTTTTCCTATTACAATAAACCGCTTTTTGCCCTGCAGCAACATTCTTTTTTTATTCGGGTACATAATACGCTTGACGTAGAAATAAGTAAAAACTATAATTGATATAACTGGAATAAATATATGATATGCCAAAAGAAAAGGAAAAATATTATGGACGTTAATTTCGAGTATTATAAGATCTTTTATTATGTGGCAAAATACCACAACTTTACCAAGGCGGCCCAGGCGTTAAACAACAGCCAGCCTAATATTACCCGGGCCATGAATTGTCTGGAACAACAGCTGAATACCACTTTATTTATCCGTACCAACCGCGGCGTACAGCTCACTCCGGAAGGAGAACGGCTTTATACCCATGTGCTAAGTGCAATGGAGCAGTTTCAGGCAGCAGAAGAGGAACTGGCAGACAGCTCCGGATTATCCCACGGAAGTGTAGCCATCGGTGCCAGTGAAACTGCCCTTAATATTTTTCTGTTGGATAAATTAAAAAGTTTTCACATGACTTATCCGGGAATCCGGCTGAAGCTTTACAACCATTCCACACCGGAAGCCATTGAATCCGTTAAAAGCGGAAAGATTGATTTTGCAGTAGTTTCCACTCCGGCAGAGGTGGATCCCCCATTGAAACAGATCATGCTCATGCCTTTTCAGGAGATTCTGGTTGGAGGCACTACTTTTACCGCCCTTGGCAGCCAGGAGCTTTCCCTTCGGGAGGTAAAGAACTATCCGATGATTTCTCTTGGGCGGGAAACTATGACCTATAAATTTTACAACAGTGTATTTTTATCTCATGGCCTGGATCTTTCCCCGGATACGGAAGCTGCCACTGCGGACCAGATTCTGCCTCTGGTAAAATGCGAGCTCGGGCTTGCATTTTTACCCCAGCCAATGGCCGTACCTTCCCTTTTGAAAAAAGAGATCGTACAGATTCCATTAAAAGATGAAATCCCGGAGCGCCAGATCTGCCTGGTGTATGACAGCCAGCATCCTATGGGAGCTGCGGCAAGAGAACTAAAAAATACAATTTTATTGAATTGATTACATAAAAGAGGTGAAAGCGGAATGAATCCATATGTATCAGTAATCTTGACAATAGCAGTATGTCTTTTGCTATTTGTTTTATGGATTATATATGAAAATTATAAAAATAAAAAGCGTATCTTGACTAAAATTCGAAAAAACTGGGGGAAGCCGTATACCAGGCAATATGAGCCTGGCGATATTGAGCAGATTTCCCATTATTTTAGACGAAGAGAAAAAGAAGGCTTTGCAATAGACGATATTACCTGGAATGATCTGGATATGGATCGCCTTTATAAGATGGTAAATCAGACGATTTCTTCTCCTGGGGAAGATGTGCTTTATGATATGATGCGAAGACCGGTATTTTCTCAGGCTGAAATAGACAAAAGAGATGAGTTGATAGATTTTTTTTCCCAACATGAAAAAGAACGGGAGCATATGCAGCTGCTCCTGTCGCAGATTGGAAAAACGAGATTAGGTTCTTTGTCGGATACGGTATTGGCTCTTAAAAGTTCTCCTGAGGTAAAAACAGGAATCCATTGGTTTATGTTGATACTGCTGGTGTTGAATGTTGCAGTGCTTTTACCTGTGAAGCCAGTAGTTGGCTTTTTTTGCTTCATGGTCTTAATGATAACAAATATTACAATTTATTATGCAGGCAATGACCGAAAATTAATCGAAGCTTACCTGGATTGTTATGCACACTTGCTTCGAATGTTATCTGTTGCAGAAAAAATAAAGAATGTGCAATGGTCAGAAACAAGAATGCAGATGTCTGCTATTGCAGAAGCCAGAGCGGTGTTTAAGGGTCTTAACCGGAAAGCAATTTTTTTGACCAGTAAAAATACAGATGGAGGAGATCCGGCACAGATTCTTATGGACTATATCAGAATGCTGACTCATATAGACATTCTGGTTTATAACGGTCTTTTGAAAAAAATTCAGGACAAAACGGACTCTATTTTGAAGCTTATTGATAATATTGGAGAACTGGACGCGTGTATTTCCATTGCGTCTTTTCGGGAACTTCTTACGCTTTGGTGCAAACCTGAGTTTAAAAGCTGGGAAAGTGGTGTCACGCAGATTGAAATGGCTGTAGAAGATCTGTATCACCCACTGCTTCAGGAGGCAGTTGCCAATAGCTTTCAAGTAGCCGGAGGAACTTTGGTAACCGGTTCTAACGCATCCGGAAAATCTACATTCCTAAAAAATGTTGCAATGAACAGTATTCTTGCCCAGACGCTTGTTACCTGTACTTGTTCATCCTACCAGGCACCGTTTTTGAAAGTTATGACATCTATGGCATTGCGGGATGATATAGAGAGTGGAGAGAGCTATTTTATTGTAGAAATCAAGTCGCTGAAACGAATATTGGAAGAAAGTAAGAAAAGGGAGCCACTTTTATGTATTATTGATGAAGTGCTTCGAGGTACAAATACGGTTGAGAGGATTGCTGCTTCATCCAGAATTTTAAATGCACTTCGGCAAAAATGGGTGCTGCCTTTTGCAGCTACTCATGACATAGAACTGTCGTACATTTTGGATTCCCAGTATGAAAACTATCATTTTGAGGAAGACGTACAGGAAAAAGAGGTGGTATTTTCCTATGTCCTGAAAAATGGAAGAGCCACATCCCGAAATGCGATTCAGCTTTTGGATATGTTAGGTTATGACAAGGAAATTGTAGAGGATGCACGAAATGCGGCATTTAATTTTGAAAATAAAGGAATCTGGGATGCCTTATAAATTCAGCAGATCATGTCTGGAAACAGTAATGTCAATGCTGCGTGGACTTCGGAAGAAGGAGAACAGTTCGAGTATATGTATCGGCTGTTCTTTTTTTATTTTTAAGTGTTAAAGCGGTGAGGTTTTTCTTGTGTAAAGTGGAGCGATGGAGTATAATAAAATAGGTTTTTTGCAGAATTTTAAAAGCTATAATAAGAAAATCGTCAAAACAGACGAAAGTCTGTGACGCAAAGCTACAGGGCCTGTAAAATGGCAGCCAGTTGCATGAACTGATGTGCACTGTCTGTGAGACAGTGTTTTTTTACGGTGTTACTTCATAGATGTAACAATAATAATTTTATTTGAGAGAGAAAAATATGAAAATCAAAAAAGTACAAAGTGTATGTCTTATTTTGGCATGTGTGGCAGCAACAGGACTTATAGGGTGTGGGAAAACAGATGAAACATCAAAGAAACACGAAGCAATTACTTTTATGGCTCCTTATCTGGAGGTGGACAGCTTTATAGAAGAGGTGCATAAAACATATCCAGAGGTTAATCTCGAAGTAATCACGTATAGCGGGTCAAATACAACAACCTATCTACAGAATATGTTAGAGGCAGATGATCTTCCGGATATCTGCACACAGACTTTTTATAAGCCAGATGTGGTGGATGTCAGTGATAAGATGATTGATCTCTCCGGATACGATTTTACAGATAATTATGTGGAATCACGTCTGAAAGAGGTATCCGATGAGGGTGCACTTTATATGCTTCCATCTTTGTACAACTGTTATGGAATCACTTATAATAAAACACTGCTTGAGCAACATGGCTGGAAGCTGCCAACATCTTTTACAGAGCTTGAAGAACTTGCAGGCAAAGCAAAAGAAGCAGGAGTTACGTTATGTATGGCACAGATTCAGTATCCGGGTTCTGCCTTCCAGTATATATGTAATATTGCGGATGCGGGATTCCTTGGTACCTTGTCTGGAAAGCAGTGGCAGAAAGATTACCTGTCAGGAAAGGCAAATGTCAGTGACACGGAAGGCATGATGGACAGCATGGAATATATCCAAAAATGGAAAGACATCGGTATGTTTGACAGCAGCAACAGTGATCCGATAGATGATAGTAAAACAAGAGAAGCTTTTATAAAGGGAAACGCACTGTTTCTATTGGGACCACAGAATGGCATTATGGACTCAGAAGATACAACGGACAAATTTGGTCTGATGCCATACCTGTCTGAAGATGGAAGCCAGAATGTATTTATTTTAAATGTAAACCGTTTTTACGGATTGAATAAAAAGTTGGAAAATAATCCGGAGAAACTTGAAGATGCATTAAAAGTCATGAAGGTGCTGTCTACGGTAGAAGGAACCAGTGCCCTGTATCCGGAGAGCACATTAAAAGCAGGACTACTTCCTTTTAAAGATGCAAAGGCGGATGATACCTACTATGCAGATATTTCGGATTTTATCAATGCAGGGAATACGACACCGTTTATTTATTCTGGATGGGAAAATACGATTGTAACTACCGGAACCAAAATGCTGGAATTCATGCAGGATAAGGCATCAATAAAGGATGTAGCAGATCAGCTGGATGAGGATCAGGACAGCGTGGTAAATAATCAGCCGGAAGTGTTCACAACAGCTACAGAGGAAATCTCACAGGAAAGCTGTGCAAAGCTGGTGGGCAGATGCTTTGCCGAGGCGACCGGAAGTGACATTGCTCTTATATCCCTTGGAACATGGATCAGTGGAAATGGCACTAACCAGAACAATGGTGGCGTGAGCGGAAAACTGTATGCAAAGAATATTACAGACTATGACATCTGTACCATTCTTCCGACAGGCTGGTCACAGACAATCCAGACGGTCAGATTAACAGGAAAACAGATTCAGGATTTATATAAAGAAGGATATGATGCAGCCGGTACAGGAAACAATTATCCTTATGTGCTGGTAAGTCCGATGGAGCTGGAAGATGAGAAGACTTATCAGGTTGCAATTTCCGGAATCAGTGAAAAACTGGCATCAGAAACAGAAGTGACAGACAGTGGTATTGTAGGTATGGATGCGGCAAAAGAATTTTTTGGGCAATTTAAGACTTTAAGTGAAGCAGACGCTGAATGGAAATAAGCGGAGGGAAAGGATGCAGAAGACAAAGAGTTATCGGAACTTAATATTGTGTTGCTGTATAGCTGGTATAGCGATGCTTCTTGCATTTTTTTTCCTGTATCAGACTTATATCCGGGATATCATCTATGAGGAACGGTTAAACCAGATGGAAGAGATTACCCATCAGATGTTTCAGAATCTGGAGGATGTGATTGATTCCCACTGGGACCGGGTAACGGAAGAATGCAATTATCTGAGAGATGCAAACATACAGACTACAGATGAACTCTGCAGACATATGAAAAAGAAATATGAATTATCAGCATATGCAGATCATAAGATCATGTTGGTGGCAGTGGATTCACAGGGCAGATATTATACAGAAGACGGATACATAGGACTTTTTCGTGATCTGGATTATTTTGAAGACAAACCCGAACAGATCAGTTTTGTTTTTGATTCTATGACAGATAACCAGTCAGAGATGGTGTTTTTGCAACGTTTGCCAGAAGCAATAGAACTTCAAAATGGAGAAGAGAAAACTACAATCTCTTATTTTGGAATTTCCCAGGATATGGAACAGCTGAATCCTTATTTTAGCTGTGATGCATATAACGGAAACAACAGTGTGTATGTACTGGATGATAATGGATTTAAACTGTTTAACAGCAATCAGGTGGAATTAATTAAAGGGCATAATGTATTTTCGGTTTTACAGAATATGAAATACCTTCACAATTCTTCTTTTGATAAAACAAAAGTGGAACTGGAAGAAAAAGGCTGTAGTTATTCTAATGCAATACTGGATGGTACTGAATATTTTTATGCATTAAAAAGACTGGAAAATGCGGAATGGACACTTATCTTTCTGGTTCCGGCAGAGTATGTTGCTACAAATACATTAAAACTTGTGAATTTTGTTATGGTATTTATCGTTATCTTTACGGTTATCGTAGCTGTCTGCGTTATGCTGGGAATTTCTTTTGTTATGCGTAGAAACCAGCAGGAAGCGATCCGTGCGGAGCGGGAAAATAATGCGAAGCTGGAAACAGTAAATACAGAATTACGGCAGGCAAAACAGGCGGCAGAGGAAGCTTTTCAGGTGGCACAGGAAGCGAACAGATCCAAAAGCAGTTTTCTTGCCAACATGTCTCACGATATTCGTACTCCTATGAATGCGATCATTGGTATTACGTCATTGATCAGATATGATGCCGGAGATAAAGGAAAGGTAATAGAGTATGCGGATAAAATTGACACTTCATCACAGCATCTGTTGGGGATCATTAATGATGTTCTGGACATGAGTAAGATTGAAGCTGGCAAAACGGTTTTCAAATATTCTGACTTTTCTATTGTGGATTTTATACAGGAACTTGACACGATATTTCATTCTCAAATATATGAAAAGAAGCAGACCTTTACAATTGCAAAAGAAAATATCCGGCATGAGTGGGTGAATGGGGATCGCGTCCATTTAATGCAGATTTTCAGCAACCTGCTGTCTAATGCAATAAAATATACACAGGAAGGCGGAAAAATTCAGTTTCTGGCAGAGGAATGTGAATCAAATTCATCTGTTTATGCAAAGTACCGCTTTTGGGTCAGCGATAATGGCATGGGAATGTCAGCAGATTTCAAAAATACAATTTTTGATGCGTTTACCCGTGCAGAAAATTCCATGACGAATAAGATACAGGGAACCGGACTTGGAATGGCGATTACCAGGAACCTGGTTGAGGCGATGGGAGGAACCATCGATGTGGAGAGTGAACTGGGGCTGGGAAGCTGTTTTGAGGTTCTCATAGATTTGAAAATTGCAGAGGACAGAACAACTGCTCTGGCGGCACAAGAAGAAACAGATGAGCAGGATGGAAATATCCTGCAGGGAATGAGATTCCTGTGTGCAGAAGACAATGAGCTGAACGCAGAGATCCTGACGGAACTGTTAAAGATTGAAGGTGCGGAATGTACCATCTGTGAAAATGGTGAAGAGATTTTGAAAGCATTTGAACAGTCTGCTCCAGGGGATTATGACATGATCCTGATGGATGTGCAGATGCCTGTTATGAATGGCTATGAGGCAACAAAGGCAATCCGCAGAAGCTCCCATGAACTGGCAAAGACGATTCCGATCATTGCCATGACCGCCAATGCATTTTCAGAGGATATCCAGCATTCACTGGCAGCTGGTATGAATGCACATGTTTCAAAACCGGTTGAGATGAAAATACTGGAAAAGACGATCAGAAGCATAAAATCCGGCGGGGGGGCACCGAACCGCAGGTCATTGAACAGTAACAAATGGCAGGGAATCAGATATAAAAAATACGAGAAGGATAATTAGGATAGACAGAAAATGAAAGGAAAAAAAGTGATTGCAGGCATTCTGCTTGCGGGAATTTTAGCAGTTACCCTGGCAGGGTGTAAAAACACAGATAACACGAAAGAAGAAACAGAAAAGCCTGTTATTACCCTCGGAAGCGATAACTATCCACCATACAATTATCTGAATGAGGATGGTGTACCGACTGGCATAGATGTAGAACTGGCTACAGAAGCTTTCAAAAGAATGGGATATCAGGTGGAGGTTGTCCAGATCAACTGGGAAGATAAAAAAGAACTGGTGGAGAGCGGAGAGATTGACTGTATCATGGGCTGCTTTTCTATGGAAGGACGTCTTGATGATTACCGCTGGGCAGGACCGTACATAGCAAGCCGTCAGGTGGTCGCTGTAAATGAGAACAGTGATATCTATAAATTGAGCGACCTGGAGGGAAAGAATCTGGCTGTTCAGTCCACAACCAAACCGGAAAGTATTTTTCTGAACCGGACAGATGATAGAATCCCCAAACTGGCAAATCTGATCAGTCTTGGACACCGGGAGCTGATTTATACGTTTCTGGGAAAAGGATATGTAGATGCAGTTGCCGCACATGAGGAATCGATTGTCCAGTATATGAAGGATTATGACGCAAGCTTCCGTATCCTGGAAGAACCTTTAATGCTCACTGGAATAGGTGTCGCTTTTGCAAAAGATGATGACAGGGGAATCTGTGAGCAGATGAGCCAGACTCTGGAAGAAATGCGTCAGGATGGTACATCCCTGAAAATTATTGAAAAATATCTGGATGATCCCCAGAAGTATCTGGAGGTGGATGATCTTGGATATTAAGAGAAGTAAAAAAGAAAAACGAATCCAGCGGCTGGGTGGTCTGATTGGAATCTGTGTGGCTGTAGTCTCTCTGTTTTATTTCTTCCACGCAGAAAAAGCAGAAGCAGAGAAAAGAATGGTGGAGATTGTAAATTATGTGAAAGTGCAGTGCTCCACCTACACCCATTATAATGAATCTTCGGAATCCAAAAGTCTCCTCCGTGCCATTGAAAGTGCCAGACAGATGAGTACAAATATTAAAATGGAAACAGAAAACGGCGGGCAGCTAAGCGAGGATTTTCTGAAAGAAAACCTGCAGACTCTCTGGGTGGATGGCATCATTGTACTGGATACAGAAGGAAAGATGGATTGCGAATACAGTACGGATGAATCTCTGGCCAATGAGATTACAGAGTATCTGCAAAAAGATATTATCATGGATTTTGACGGATATGAAGAAAGAACTTATTCGGAACGGTTTGACAGGGAAGATGGATCACATGTCGACATTGCAGCCTGTGCCAGAAAAGATGCACCGGGTATTGTAGCAATCTACTATTACACTTCTCCTGAATTTGCCAGAAACTATACACTGACGATACAAGGACTTTTAAACGGTTATAGTACTCAGAAAGATGGAACGGTTCTTGTTGCAGATGATGGGATTGTTGTTGCCAGCAATGATGAGAGTCTGTTAGGACAGAATACGGCTGAAAACGAAGTTGTTCAGGAAATGAAAAAGCATACAGATAGTCAGCACATTTACCATTTGAAGAATGAAGGAACCGGATGCTACGGAATCATGCTGAAGCAGAGGGATTACTATATTTATGCATATCTTCCGGATACAGAAGTGTTCCATAATCTTCCATTAAGTGTGATAAGTGTTATTTTTCTTTATTTTCTGATGTTCAGTATATTCTGGTTCTGGACCTACAGAACCAATCTGGCGCACCGGAAACAGGAACAGGAAAAAGATGAAAAATATAAAGCAGAACTTCTGATAGCAGCAAAAAAGGCAGAAGCTGCCAATGAGGCAAAAACAGAGTTTCTCCAGCGGATGAGCCATGATATCCGGACTCCGATCAATGGAATCTGCGGCATGGTCAATATGGCAGAACATTATGCAGGTGATTTGGAGAAACAGACGGAATACAGGACAAAGATTAAAGAGGCATCCAATCTGTTGCTGGAACTGGTAAATGAAATCCTGGACATGAGTAAACTGGAGTCAGGTGAAATCGTTCTGGAAGAGATTCCATTTAATCTGAGCAGTATTTCAAGGGAAGTATTTTCTGTGATCGAGCAGATGACTGCAGAACAGAATATCAGGATCGTGTGGGAGAAAAAAGAAATCACACACCGGGATTTTATTGGAAGTCCGGGGTATGTGAAACGGGTGATGATGAATGTCCTGTCCAATGCAGTGAAATATAACAGAGAAAACGGACACATCTATATCAGTTGCATGGAAATCCCATCCGAACAGCCAGGAATGACCACAATGGAATTTATCTGCCGGGATACAGGAATCGGAATGACTGAAGAGTTCCAGAAATGTGTATTTGAACCATTTGCACAGGAACACACAGGAAGCCGCACAAAATTTGCCGGAACAGGACTTGGGATGCCGATCGCAAAGAATCTGGTCGAGAAAATGGGCGGAACCATTACCTTTGAAAGTGAAGAAGGCACAGGAACTACATTTGTGATCCGGGTTCCGTTCAAAATAGATATGAATGCGGATAAATGTAGAAAACAGAAGGATGTATCAGAAAAATCTATAAAGGGGCTGCACATTCTTCTGGCAGAAGATAATGAGCTGAACATGGAAATTGCAGAATTTATGCTCCAGAATGAAGGTGTTGAGGTGACGAAAGCATGGAATGGACAGGAAGCTGTTGAGATATTCAGAAAAAGTAAACCTGGTGAATTTGATGTCATTCTTATGGACATTATGATGCCGGTTATGAATGGTTATGAAGCTACAAAGAAAATCCGTTCTCTGGACAGAGAGGATGCAAAGGTGGTTCCGATTATTGCAATGACAGCAAATGCATTCACGGAGGACAGACTGAGAGCTAAAGAAGCTGGAATGGATGAGCATATAGCAAAGCCTGTTGATGGAAAATTATTGATAAATATAATTTATAAACTAATGAAACACAGTTTCAGGGGGAGTCATAATGAAAAAGAAAAACCGGAGTAAGTTACTTGCTGTACTTCTGGTGATGGCGACAGGCACATCACTTTTGTCAGGCTGCGGCAGAAAAATTGCAGAAAAAGAAGATGCAGAAACCATCACAGTGTATTTATGGAGCACCAGCCTGTATGATAAATATGCACCATACATCCAGGAACAGCTTCCGGATATCAATGTTGAATTTGTAGTCGGCAATAATGATCTGGATTTTTATAAGTTTCTTGATGAAAACGGTGGATTGCCGGATATTATTACCTGCTGCCGGTTTTCCCTGCATGACGCAAGTCCGCTGAAGGACAGTCTGATGGATCTTTCCACAACCAATGAGGCAGGTGCTGTCTATGATACCTACCTCAGCAGTTTTATGAACGAGGATGGCAGCGTAAACTGGCTTCCCGTGTGTGCAGATGCCCACGGTTTTGTAGTGAACAAGGACCTTTTTGAAAAGTATGAAATTCCGCTGCCAACCGATTATGAAAGCTTTGTCTCTGCCTGCCAGGCATTTGACGAGGTGGGAATCCGTGGCTTTACTGCAGACTATTATTACGATTATACCTGTATGGAAACACTGCAGGGTCTGTCTGCATCAGAATTGTCTTCTGTAGACGGACGCAAGTGGCGCACCACCTACAGTGACCCGGATAATACAAAGAGAGAAGGTCTGGATGATACCGTCTGGCCGGAGGCTTTTGAACGCATGGAACAGTTTATCCAGGATACCGGGCTGAACCAGGACGATCTGGATATGAATTATGATGATATAATTGAGATGTACCAAAGTGGTAAGCTTGCCATGTACTTCAGCAGCTCAGCTGGTGTAAAAATGTTACAGGATCAGGGCATTAACACAACATTTTTGCCATTCTTTCAGGAGAATGGCGAAAAGTGGCTGATGACGACCCCATATTTTCAGGTGGCATTAAACCGTGACCTGACACAGGACGAGACGCGCCGGAAGAAAGCAATGAAGGTACTGAATACAATGCTTTCAGAGGATGCACAGAACCGGATCATTAGTGATGGACAGGATCTGTTAAGCTACAGCCAGGATGTGGATCTTAAGCTTACGGAATATCTGAAGGATGTGAAACCTGTGATCGAGGAAAACCACATGTATATCCGCATTGCGTCAAATGACTTTTTCTCCGTTTCCAAGGATGTGGTTTCGAAGATGATTTCAGGAGAATACGATGCAGAGCAGGCCTATCAGTCATTTAATTCCCAGCTTCTTGCGGAAGAATCTGCTTCAGAGAATATCGTGCTGGATTCACAGAAATCCTATTCCAACCGTTTTCATAGCAGTGGGGGAAATGCGGCTTATTCGGTTATGGCAAACACTCTGCGTGGTATTTATGGGACGGATGTGCTAATCGCAACCGGAAACAGCTTTACGGGAAACGTGCTGAAAGCTGGATATACAGAAAAAATGGCAAGAGACATGATCATGCCAAACAGTCTTTCGGCATATAGCTGCAGGATAAGCGGGGCAGAACTGACAGAACTGGTCAGAAACTTTGTAGAAGGCTATCAGGGAGGTTTCATTCCCTTTAACCGTGGCTCTCTGCCTGTGGTCAGCGGCATTTCCGTGGAAGTCAAAGAAACGGATGATGGCTATACATTGAGTAAAGTTACAAAAGACGGAAAAAAAGTTCAGGACAAGGATACATTCACGGTAACCTGCCTTGCGATACCAAAACACATGGAAGCCTATCCCACAGATGAGAATATTGCGTTTGAGGGAGAAGACACCTTTGTGAAAGATACCTGGACAGGATATATTTCAGATGGTGATGCCATTCTTGCAGAACCTGAAGACTACGTGACTCTGAGGTGAGAAGAATGGATATTAAGAAGCATAACAAAGGCAGAGAAAAGACTGTTAGGAGAAAACGATTCCGGATCGCTGTCTTTACAGCTGTTTTACTGGAAATTGTTCTGATGGTTTTCCGATATTTTGACTTTGTGTCGAAAACTATTTATGAGGAAAGTGTTTCCCATCTGACGGAGGTTTTTCATCAGTCTGATAATATGTTAAGGGAATTGACAGATAAGAACCTGACTTATCTCCATATTTGGGGTGAGAATCTGCAGAATACCTCAAGCGAAGATGAAATCCGTAATTATATAAAGAATGCGCAGGAAGATGCCGGATTTTTGGATTTCTTTTTTCTGTCAGCCGACGGGAACTATAAGATGGTGACAGGGGAAACCGGGTACCTTGGATTACAGGAAAATATTGAAGAGGACATCCGGCAGGGAAATGATGTGATATCAAATGCAGCAGTTCCGGGAAAATCCCAGTTGCTTGTTTTTGCCACTCCCAAGGCTCATGGAAACTATCAGGGATTTGAATATGATGCCATCGCCATTGCTTATGAAAACTCTAATATCGTAGATGTACTGGATATTTCTGCTTTCAATGGAAATGCACAGAGTTTTATTGTTCATCCGGATGGCCGTGTTGTGATCGATCATTCTTCTGAGTTATGGGGGAATGTATATAATTTCTTCGGTGTTCTGAGAGAGCATTCTGATATGTCTGAAAAAGAGGTCAATGAGCTTTCGGAGAAGTTTAAAGCAGGACATACTGGTGCGATGCTGGTAAATCTGGATGGAAGGAACTATTATCTGGTCTATGAAAAATCAGATATTCAGGACTGGGTATTTCTGGGACTTGTACAGGCAGATATTGTCAATGCCAGTATGAACAGCCTGCAGAGCAGTACAATGCTTCTTGTTGGTGCGGTCGTGTTCTGTATTGCTGCTTTTCTTATCAGTCTTATTATTCAAAAAAGCAGGACAAATCTCAGAAGAAAGGATACGGAGATCCGGTACCGGGATGAGCTGTTTCAAAAGCTTTCAATGAACGTGGATGATGTCTTTCTGATGCTGGATGCAAAAACATATCAGGCAGATTACGTCAGCCCAAATGCGGAAAATCTGCTGGGTATTACGGTAGAACAGATTCGTAGAGATATTCGTGTTCTGGGAAAATTGCATCCGGCGGAACATGAAGATCCGGAGAAAAATTATCTGGAAGAAATCAAGGTTCATGAACAGCGAGAATGGGATTTTGAATATGTTCATCAGAAAACAGGGGAAAAACGCTGGTTCCATAATATTGCAATGGGTAGTGAGGTAAATGGAAAAAAGAAATACATCCTGGTTCTGTCGGACCGTACCTCGGACTGGAAAATGAACCAGGCACTTTCTGAGGCAGTCCGTGCGGCGGAGACAGCAAACAGGGCCAAGAGTACCTTCCTTTCCAACATGTCTCACGATATCCGGACACCAATGAATGCGATCATCGGCTTTACCACACTGGCTGTAAGCAATATTGATGATAAAAACAAGGTTCGGGATTATCTGGGAAAGATCCTTTCCTCCAGTAACCATCTGCTTTCCCTGATCAATGATATCCTGGATATGAGCCGGATTGAGAGCGGAAAGATCCATCTGGAAGAAACGGAGGTCAGTCTGTCGGATGTGCTTCATGATCTGAAGACGATCATCAGCGGGCAGATCCATGCGAAACAGCTGGAGCTTTATATGGATGCCATGGATGTGACAAATGAGGATGTCTATTGTGATAAGACACGACTGAATCAGGTGCTGCTGAATCTTTTGTCCAATGCGATCAAGTTTACTCCTGCTGGCGGAACCGTTTCTGTCCGGCTGAAACAGTATCCGGGTCTCCAAAGAGGCAGTGAACTGTACGAGATCCGGGTGAAGGATAACGGAATCGGTATGAGTCAGGAATTTGTACAGAAGATCTTTTCTCCTTTTGAGAGGGAGCGGACTTCCACTGTAAGCAGGACTCAGGGTACAGGACTTGGTATGGCCATCACCAAGAATATTGTGGATATGATGGGCGGCACCATTGAGGTCCGGACAGAGCAGGGGAAAGGTACCGAATTTATCGTCCGACTGCCATTCCGGACTCAGCCTGAGCACCAACGTATAGAGAAGATCATAGAGCTGGAAGGTCTTAAGGCTCTGGTTGTAGATGACGATTTTAATACCTGTGACAGCGTGACAAAAATACTTGTGAGGGTTGGAATGCGTTCGGAATGGACACTTTCCGGTAAGGAGGCTGTTCTGCGTGCACGACAGTCTATGGAGCTTGGGGATGCCTTCCATGCTTATATCATCGACTGGCGACTGCCGGATATGAATGGTATTGAGGTCACCAGACAGATCCGCAGTCTTGGTGACGATACACCGATCATTATTCTGACTGCTTATGACTGGTCAGACATCGAAGTGGAAGCCAGGGCTGCAGGAGTAACTGCATTCTGTGCGAAACCTCTGTTTATGTCCGATATCAGAGATACCCTGATGACTGCCATTGGCCAGAATCAGGCTGAGCAGGAGAAGCCTGTTCTTCCGGCGGCATGCTCAGATTTCAGAGGCAGATGTATACTGCTTGTGGAAGACAATGAGCTGAACAGTGAAATTGCGGTGGAGATCCTTAATGAATATGGCTTCCTGGTGGATACTGCAGAAAATGGGGCAGAGGCAGTAGAGAAGGTCAAGAGGTCGAAACCGGGCGGTTATGATTTGGTGCTGATGGATGTGCAGATGCCGGTAATGAACGGATATGAGGCCACGAAGCAGATCCGTGCCCTTAGGGATCCGGCACTGGCAGGAATCACCATCCTTGCCATGACGGCCAATGCTTTTGACGAGGACAGAAAGAAAGCGTTGGAATGCGGTATGAATGGATTCTTATCCAAGCCAATCGTTATAGAGGAATTGATCAGTACATTACAAAATAATCTGACAGATTAGTAATAAAAACCTGCTAAGAAGTTCGGTTAACAACTTTTTAGCAGGTTTTCAAATTATTTTTAAGCGTTAAAGCGGTGAGGTTTTTCTTGTGTAAAGTGGAGCAAGGGAGTATAATAAAATCAGTTTTTTTGTATAATTTTAAATGCTCTAATATGGAAATCGGCAAAACAGATGAAAGTCTGCGACGCAAAGCTACAGGGCCTGTAAAATGGCAGCCAGTTGCATGAAATGAGATGCGCTGCCTGTTTGGCAGCGTTTTTATCACCCGGGGCATTGCAGAGATGATGGAAATTACACAGCAGCAGTACACAGCAACAGGGATGAATGCACATATTGCAAAACCGATTGATATAAAAACAATACTTGCTGTTTTTGACCTGGTGTTTGGAACATCATAAAACACAAACGGATGAAGGAAATAAAAAATATGGATAAAAGTAGAAAAAAATCAGCCGTACTATTTGCATGTATATTTGTGGTCCTGGGAATGTGGATGATGTTATCGGTACACTGCCAGGCTGCTGAAACGAATAATGATGAAAAACAGCCACAGACCATCCGTGTCGGCTCATTTGAGGATACCTTTAATTATGTCGATAAAAACGGTGTCAGACGAGGTTATGGCTACGAGCTCATGCAGGCTCTGGCAGGTTATACCGGATGGAAATTTGAGCATGTGAAATGTGACTGGTCCAACTGTTTTGATAAGCTTGAAAATGGTGAGATTGATATCATGGGCGATATTTCTTACACCGATGAACGTGCACAGAAGATGCTTTTCCCGGATGAACCCATGGGTGAGGAAAAATATATCCTTTATGCTGATTTATCGGATACGGATATTGGGACGTCTGATTTCAAATCTATGGACGGTAAACGTGTAGGTGTGCTCATGGGTACTGAGCCTGAAATCATGCTGACAGAATGGGAAAATAAGAATGGCATACATACAGAACATGTAAATGTGAATAATAATGATGATGTCGAAAAGAAATTAGCGAATCATGAAATCGATTGTTTTGTATCTCTGGAGGAATCCATCTGGTCTGAACAGGGAATATCATCCGTTACCACGATTGGTAAATCCGGCATATATTTTGTAATAAATAAAGAGCGCAGCGATATCAAGACAGAGTTGGACTGGGCTATGCGTCAGCTGGATCAGGATAGTCCTTTTTTCAAGGCGGATCTGTATAAAAAGTATTTTACGCTTGATTATTGTCAAAGTCTTACAGGCGGAGAAAAGTCCTGGTTGGAAGAACATGATGGTATCCGGATCGGATTTCTGAGTAATGATGCGGCAGTATTTTCTCTGGACGAAGAGACTGGAAAACTTACCGGTATGCTGGCAGAATATTTCTCTTATGCCAAAGACTGTCTGGGAAATCAGACACTGGAATTTAATATACAGGAATATGATGATTATGATGAAATGCTTCAGGCTTTACAAGAACGAGAGATTGACATGATTTTTTATGCTGGCAGGAATCCATATTTTGCAGAAAAAAACGGATATACACTTACAAACACAGCCTGGACCTACAGCCTGATGGCGGTAACAGATGAGGAAAAATTTGATGAGAATAAGGTGTATACTGTAGCTGTGCCCAGGGAAAAATATGCCTTAAAACAGCATATTGCATTCAGTTATCCCCAATGGAAGCTTATAGATTGTGATTCGCTTGACGATGCAGCAGATATGGTCATTCATGAAAAAGCAGACTGTTTCCTCATGGGCGCAAGTCAGGCACTAATATATGATAACAGTCAAAATTTCAAGAGTATTCCACTTACAAAAACAATGGAGGCATGCTTTGCAGTTAGAAGTGGAGAGGGAACCCTCTTATCAATATTGAATAAAACCTTAAAGGCTATGCCGTCTGACATGCTTACAAGTGCACTTGCTATTTATGACAGTACAGCAGATAAGGTAACATTTTTGGATTTTGTAAAAGACAATATGCTTGCTTTTTTTGTTACGGCAGGATTTTTTGTACTCACTATCATTAGTATTATCCTCGTACTTTTACGGAAGGCAAGGAAAGCAGAAGCTGTCGCAAAGCTTGCTGCAAATGATACACAAAAGCTTAATGACAAGTTGGAAATCGCTCTGAAAAAAGCAGAAGAAGCTAATCTGGCAAAGACTCGTTTCCTTAACAATATGTCACATGACATCCGTACTCCTATGAATGCAATTCTGGGCTATGCACAGCTTATGGAGAATGAACTGAAAGGAAAGGATTTGCCTGAAACTTCAGAACATTTAAAAAAACTTCAGCAGTCAGGAAACCTCCTTCTGTCAATCATAAATAATGTACTTGATATGGCTCGGATTGAGAGCGGAAGGATGGAAATTGATGAGAACTATGGACGGATTGAGGATATCCGGCAGACTCTGTTTGAAATATTTGAGGATGAAGCAAAGAAAAAGAATCTTGCTCTTCATTACACAATAAATGTAGAACATGAAAATATACTGACAGATACTACCAAGGTAAAAGAAATATTTGTCAACATCCTGAGTAATGCCGTAAAATATACTCCAGCCGGTGGTTCTGTTATGGTAGATATAGATGAATTACCCTGCGAGGAGCCTGGGTACATGATTGTAAGGACCAGGGTGAGCGATACCGGAATTGGTATGAGCCAGGATTATCTGTCAAAAATTTTCGAAGCATTCACTCGTGAACGAAACACCACGAAGAGCAAAATCACAGGAAGCGGACTTGGAATGTCAATCGTAAAGAAATATGTTGATCTGCTCGGTGGAACAATCGATGTGGAGAGTGAGCTTGGAAAGGGCAGCACTTTTACTGTAACACTAAAACACAGGATAGCGGATGAAAGCTATTATGTAAAAAAACATGCTGAAAATCCAGAATCCTGCAGTGAAATACTTGAGGGAAGGAATATCCTTTTGGCAGAGGACAATGATCTGAATGCAGAGATTGCAGAAGCAATACTTGAGCGTGCAGGTCTTAAAACAGAACGTGTGGAGGATGGTATCCAGTGTGTAAACAGGATAATGCAAATGCCGGTTGGAACATATGATGTGATCCTCATGGATATCCAGATGCCTAAAATGGACGGTTATAAGGCAACACAGGAAATCAGAAATTTACCAGATAAGGACAAGGCGTGTATACCAATCATTGCAATGACAGCAAATGCATTTGAGGAAGATAAGCGGGAGGCTATTGCAGCCGGAATGAATGAACATATAGCAAAGCCAGTCCAGGCTGATAAGCTGCTGTCAATATTATCAGAAGTAATAAGGCAGCAGGAAAAATATTAATTGCATGTTATACTAATGGAGTGCCACTCTGGAAAATTGCATAGGACTTTTTTCTTTAAAGAGTGCTTTAACAATTTAATCTTTGAAAGTACCACGATATAAGAATGGGGAGGATTCCCTCCCCAAAAATATTTTTTCAGAACTTACATAAGTTCCTTTCAGATGCCATGATATGACCGGTATTCCAGGTACATTTCAATCATATTTTTTCTTACTGGAAGGTCTGTTTGTTTGAGAATTTCGCTGATTCCAGTAGCAGAATATCCATTTTTCCATAATAATTCAGCCGCACACTCAATCAGGAGTTGTCTGGATTCTTCACCTTTTTTCATTTCGCATTTCCTCGTTCAGTCTGGAAAACAGATGTGTAAGTGCAAACATAAGCGTTTCATAATGCATGTAATCTAAAGTATTCCTGTCTGCAAGAATTTGAAGACTTGCCGGGAACTCATCATCAGCTTCCCAGAAACGAATGATAATCGGCAAAAAAGGAAAAAGATTTAATTTAAAAGCAACATCTCCTTTTTCCAGTTCCTTTCCGGAAAGTGCTATACAGGCATTACGCAATTCAACGGTTTTTCCGTTAAAAAAGTCAGCGGTATTCTGAAAAAATCCGCTGCTCGTTGAGAGATTTCCTGTTCGGACAGAGGAAAGGCTGTTTATGTTTATAAATTCATGTGACAGATGGCATCTATCCTTTGAATAACATAAAACATCATAAATAGTCATTGCTTCATTGTGATTGGCTTCATGAATTATTTCAAAATCATTATCTGACCACTGAACACTTCCCGTTTTTCGTTTAATACGATAGGTACGGTTAATAAAAGTAATATATAACCAGTCAGAATTGTAATCTAATGAATATTTATGTATCATTGTAGCCTGATTATATTGCAGGAAAACATGTGCTGTAGAAATTTTTATTTTATCATAATTAGTCAGAGCTTTCGTCATATACCCCTCCAAGAATATTTTTGTTGTAGTTATTTTAGAATAGACTAATTGGTCTATAAAATCAATGCTTTTTGTGCCATTTTGTTATAGCAGGTCAAAGGAACAATGGCTGTAATGAGGATCAGAGGGATAATAGTAGTAACGAATAATACGCGAGAGTTCTGTAGAGGGTCTGGCGTTAGAGGATTGGATTAAGGAAGTATCTTTTTTGTCTGACTGGTTTTTTTACGGCATTTCCGTTACAATAGAAATATAAAAAATCGCGGAAAGAAGGTGGTCTGAATGCCAGTTAATATCACAGAAGAATTCGTTCGTTTTCTGATGAAGCAAAACGAAGAACAAAGTGCTCGCATTGCTGAGCTTTCTGCTGAGATTACAAGTCTGAACCAGACCATCCGAGAACTGAAAGAGCAGTTAAACAAAAACTCAAAAAACAGTTCCAAGCCACCTTTATCTGACGGACTTAAGAAGCATGATTGTAAAACACAAACAGCACCAGTTATCATTGGAAATAATGTATGGATTGGTGGCGGGGCTATTATTTTACCAGGAGTTACTATCGGAGATAATGTTGTGATTGGAGCAGGCAGTATTGTAACAAAAAGTATTCCCGACAATGTGATTGCTGCAGGCAGTCCTTGCAGAGTGATCCGTAGGAATCAGTAACAAACATGTTTTATCCAGATAAATATATAAGTGGGAGGTATTATGCCTGAAATACGGAAGAAAATTGAATTACTACAGAAAATTGCACATCGATTTAATGAGGCAAATATAGAGTGGGCTTTAGGCGCATCTATGCTGCTGTACTTTAAAGGTATTATTTCAGAATTTCATGATATTGATTTAATGGTCTCTGTTCATGATGCTGAACAGGTCCGAACAATTTTATCAGAAATGGGAGAACTTCACGCACCGGCTTCTGCTTCTGATCCAATGTATCGTACAAAGGTATTCATGGAATTCACCATTGATTCTGTAGATATTGACGTTATGGCTGGATTTTCTATTGTAAGCGAAGGGAAGGTTTATGATTGTTCTCTTGACAAAGAACAAATCGTGGAACGAATGACACTTGGAACAGAAATCGTTCCTTTGCAATCGCTGCGATTATGGTGTAAATACTATCGGCTGATGGGGAGAAACAAAAAAGCTGACATGATTGAAAATAATTGTAAATAAATATAGTATCTGATATATGTAAAAAAGGAAACTGCCTGGAATTATCCGACAGTTTCTTTTTTATTTGCAGAATTGTTGTGGTCAAGCTTTTTTGTAACTGATGTTATTCTAATTCATTTGACATCTTTTCGCTAATAGTATGATAGATTTCCTTTGTCGCTGAATCATTTGCACCATTTACGACCAATATTTTTCCATTTATACTCATGACTACATATGAATGACAGGATGAATGGGTATACCGGATATAATCTCCATAGACATCATTTCTAAAATTTCCCATAGCATATTTAAGATTTCCTAAACCATTGGTTCTATAATCATTCCAGCTCTGAGATGAATTTTCTTCATATGAGATACTGTCAATCTGCGTATAGTCTACTGTATAATCGCTCCAGCCTTGTGCCTCAATGGTAAAATCTTTATCCTCGAAACGAATCTCAATACTTCCCAAAAACAACGTCCATATACCGAATATAATGGTTAAAATGGCTATGATACCTGATACTCCAATTGTTTTTTTGTTATACTGAATTTTTAATTTTTCTCCGGTCGCTATCTTTTTCTTATAAAAGAGATAAGAATAGAGAATGCTGATGATTGCAGCTGCCATAATGCTTACGATATACAAAACAAGAGCAGCCATACTTTCCTCAAAAAGACCACAAAGCATACACAGAATACCTGATGCCATCCATAGTTTTCCACTGAATCTATGAGTTGCATTCCAATTTTCTTCATCCTGCAATGTCCATATAACCCGGATCCCTATCGTATTGTTCTGTTTTACCTTTGGCAGATAATTTCCTATAACCATGAACAGTAAGCCTGTTCCATAATACATGAATGCCATAAACAGGTTCTCCATATCTGCCCCGGTATTTACCAATCTGGCAATGCCATTATAGAGCAATGTAATAACAGGTATCATCCATATAGCCATTCCTATAACTTTAGGGCTCTGTTGTCGGCTTCTGTTATCATAAAATATGATTGCTACAAATATACAGTGCGTTACTACAAAAAATACATTTATCCATTTACCGTGTGTACTCGTAAAACCGACCAGGACTCCTACAAAAATTACCAGTATAGAGCTGATTAATGAACCTCTATATTTTTTTATCATTTCCTTCATCGTCTGATGCTCCTTTCAAATTTGTGATCCACAGCATGACATCTTCCAATACGGAAGTGTTTAATTCATAATAAATAAACTTTCCTTCTCTTTGGTTTCGGATCAAATCAGCTTCCTTCAATATTGCCAGATGTCTTGATATGGATGCTCCCGTTACTGAAAAATGTGCGCATATTTCTCCGGCTGAAAGCCGCCCATTCTTCAATAAGTTCAAAATCTCACGTCGTATTGGATCTGCCAGTGCTTTTAATGTATCCTGTATACCCAAAAATTCATCACACCCCTTTATTTAACATTTAACCTAATTGTTAAACGTATTATAATGCAAGGGATATCATGTGTCAAGAACCAGTTACTTCAAAAAACTGCCTGGGTAGCAAATAAAGACAGAAGCATGGTTTTCCCTGTTCTGCAGAAACAGATCTGTTTGATGCCGCCATCCTTGCCCATCCGGAGAAGATTATTGTCAAACGTCTCCTGAAAAGTGAATGCCTGGCAGGGCGTGAGCCATACTAGAAAACTGAAATTCACTTATTTGCAACATAAAAGCTCTATCGTATTTTGAAGCACCAAAAATCTAACTTTTGGACAGATCAAAATACGATAGAGCTTTTTGTTATTAGAATCAGTGAGCTTTTTGTGGAAGCTGGCAGTTATAAGCGATTCCAAGCGGTGTGACCAAAAGGGGATGAACCGGCCGGTAAACTGGAAGGTTCAGCTTCTTCTCAAACACGCTGGTAAATTCCTGAAAGCTTGCAGAGCCGCCTACCACATAAACTGCAGGTATCTCATAGCCTTTTAGAAATTTCTCGGTAATGGATGCCATTTTTTCAACCGTTGCCTTAATAACCGGAAAAATTTCCTTCTCTTTTTCCGGAGTGGTCTTCAGAACCTCTGCCTCTTCGTAGGGAATCCGGTAATGACCGGCAACTGTCATCGTCATATGGCTGCCCCCAGTTGCCTCGTCATCCGTATAGATTACCTTGCCATCCTTGAGGATGCTGATGCCGGTTGTGCCGCCGCCCACATCTACAACTGCACCGTCGGTAATCTTTAATACAGCAGCGGCCGCAGTAGGTTCGTCAACAATGTTGGTTACTTCGAAACCGGCACCTTCCAATACATATCCAATGCTCTTCACACTGCCTTCTGAAACTCCCGGAGGAATGGCAGCAGCGGCATAGAGAAGCTCCGTGCCCAGCTTTTCTTCCAGTTCTTCTTTTAATTTTGTAACCAGCTGAACAGATTCGTAATAATTCACAATAACACCGTCACGGATTGCATGGGAGGGTGCAGAGACACCGGCAATAGGACGATTCGTACTATCTACAACTGCAAGAACCGTGTTCGCAGTACCAAGATCCACGCCTACCTTCAAACGCCCTCTGAATTTTTTACATTCACCAGTGCGTACCAGTTCTGCAAAATTTGATAAAGTTCTGTTTTTTAGTTCCATATCCGAACACTCCATTTCTAATAAATCTGGAAGCTGTGAATCAGTGTACTGATACATTCATATTTTGCAGTGATTCGCAGCGATAATGTATTTATTATATATGAAAAAAGGCGAAAAAACAATAATTTTGCCCGGAATATGGCTCATTGCCGGCGTAAATTAAAATGGCAAAGTAAGCTGATCCAGTAGCTTTAAACAGTCCTCCTTTGAATATACCATAGGACTTCCTGGCAGTGACTGAACGAAATCCTGAAAGATCCGGCACAATGATTCGTCTGAAATATGAATATTACAACAATATGTGCCAAATAAAAAAGCGTTTGTCGGGTAAATATTAATCTTGTTTTGCGCACTGACAGAAATGGACAGATAGTCAGGAAGTTTCAGCTGTGTCGGGCGGGTGATAAGGCCACAAATATTATCCTTTGCAATATCTGACCGCAGCTGCCTGAGCATGGCAAGAATGTCTTCGTGCTCAAGAGGAGGTACAAACTGAGGCGGTAAATCTACAATAACATTGCTGTTGAAAAGATCCAGCAGCCCTTTTTCCGTGAATATAGAGTAGTACCGCATAGAATTTTGCCTGAGTACAGAAAAATGCCTTTCCACCAATGCAAGCATATCCTGATACGGAACATTACTGCTTCGCATATACTTGTGAATACCTTGCTGCTTACCCTGGTCAAAACAATGTTTGGAAGCCAGTTTGATAAGGCGGAGAAATTATTAGGGGAAACTCCGGATCCGTTGCTTGTCTATGGAGTAGAAGTTTCGATACAGATGTACATAGCCGAATTGTCAGAACCGTTGAGGGAATTATATGTGGTAGGATATTCTCTTCCTACTACTTCAGAATATATTTATATGAGCACGGCGCAGAAGATTCAGCATATTTTTTCACAATATATAAAAGAAGCAGAATTGAAAGATTTTTATGAAATGGACATTGCCTCTGCCGGAATCACCAGAGGATTTATGGCAAAAAAATGCGACCTCTATTTTACCATGGAGAATAAATTAAGAAGATTACTGAAATGCTGCTTTACCTTATATAAAGTACCGGAAGCCAAACAAGAGGAAGTAATAGGTCAGATCTTAAAAATGGATCTGAAACCAATTGCAGAGAAAATCATAGAAGACACAGTAAGAAAAGCAGAAGAAGGATTTGAAGCAGTTTTGGCAGAAAAGTAAATATTTTGAAAATTATATAAGTATAAAAGGACTGACAAAAACCTGTCAGAAGTAGCAGCGACCTGCACAGAAGATGGATTAACGGAAGTAAGATACTGTGAAATCTGCGGTGCAGTATTTGCAGCACAGAAAGCAGTGAAGGCAACAGGCCATAAAGAAGTAATAGACAAAGAAATAAATGCCACGTATTTTACTCTTTAAGGATCCTGAACCTGAGGAAATTAATGGATTTAAAGACATTACAGAAGCTGTAAACTTTTTAGATATAATTATCCAGTGTGACGGACAATCAATAAATAATAAAGAGCATTTCTGCTTCACTCATAGAACAATTGAACCACATGAGGAGCGACGTGTTGAATATAGCGATGGAAGAACCGAAATGGGATGCTTTAAGTGCGAGACATGCTCCTGGAGAAGAACTATTCGGTATATAAATGAACCATCGTGGTATGCAGATTAAAGATATCCGGGGCACAAATTGTCATGTTGTTCATATCTGTAAGGAAATTTACAGAAATTAAGGGGCTGGAAACAGTCCCTTTTCAAATATTTTTGGAAAGTTACAGGGAAAACATATGGATAAAGTTTTGAAAAACTGTGCGTCGCATTCTCGTTACTTCAGTGATGAGCTAGGCGCACTATTTTTTGAAAATAAGCAGAACAAATGTTTGTAAATTCTATTTGCATATGGTACAATTCATTAGGAAAGTATCAGATTCAGAGCAAACAAAAAGAGCAATTCTGAGAAAAACTGGAACTGCTCTGAATGTGATTCTTTCCAATTGAATTGTCTGGTAATCTATATAGATGAAAAATGGAGTTTGCCTTAATCAAAATGTAATCTAAAAAATGAGATTCCATTGAAAAGCAAAATAATTGGCAGGAGGATATCTTATGTTTCGCGAGATGAGAAGATTTAAGCAACAGGTTTCACAAGATGAATGTAAAAAAATATTAAAAGATGAAAAAAGAGCTGCTTTTTCTGTAATTGGTGATGAAGGGTATCCCTATACCATTCCAATTAATTTTTACTATGAAGAGGCTGATCATACGATTTATTTTCATGGAGCCAGAGAAGGACACAAGATGGATGCAATCCAGAAATGTAATAAAGTGTGTCTGACAACCTGGAACCAGGGTTTCAAAAAAGAAGGGCACTGGGAGTGGAATGCCACAAGTGTTGTTGTGTTTGGAAAAGCAGAACTTATCACAGATATCAAGATTATAGAAGACCGTCTTCGAAAACTGGCAGAAAAATATTACCCTACAGTAGAAGAAGTAGAAAAAGAAATGAATGGTTCTGCAAGAAGCCGTGTCCAGCTATTTGCAATCAGAATTGAGCATATGACAGGGAAGCTTGTAAATGAGAAATAATATGTAAGAGAGTTTGCTGACATAAAAAAGAAGGGAACACATTTATGATTATTCAGACCGGTATGCGGACGGATATCCCGGCGTTTTATTCGGAATGGCTGTGTAACCGGATAAAAGAGGGCTACGTGATGGTTCGGAATCCATATCAGCCGCAGCAGGTAACAAGATATACCTTTTCGCCTTCTGTGGTAGATCTGATTGCGTTCTGCTCGAAAAATCCGGCGCCTATGCTTTCACACATGGATTTACTGAAAACATATGGAATGTACTGGTTCGTTACCATTACCCCTTATGGAAAAGAAATAGAGCCTCTGGTTCCAGATGTAGAAGCGGTAATAGATACATTTCGGCAACTGGCTGAGATTACAGGACCGGATTCCATGGGATGGCGTTATGACCCTATATTCCTGAATGAGACTTATACGCCAGAGGTCCATATCCAAAAGTTTACACAGATCGCACAGGCCCTTGAGGGCTATACCCATACCTGCGTGATCAGTTTCATCGACCTGTACCAGAAAGTGAGAAGAAATTTTCCGGAAGCCCAAGCTGTACCAAAAGAAAAACGTCTGTCACTTGGGAAAACCATGATACAGATAGCCGCGGCACATGGAATGAAAGTATATCCCTGTGGAGAAGGAACAGAATTAGCCTGTTATGGGGCAGATTGCAATGGCTGTATGACACAGGAAACATACGAAAAAGCCCTCCATACCACGCTGGATATACCGAAAAAGCAGCCACTACGGAAAGAATGTGCCTGTTTTATGGGAAATGATATTGGAGCATATAATACCTGCCTTCATGGATGCAAATATTGTTATGCTAATTACGATACCAAAACGGTTCGTCAGAATTATGCTTTGCATGATCCGAAATCCCCGTTTTTGATTGGAAATTTAAAAGCGGATGATAAAATACATCAGGCGGATCAGAAAAGCTGGATCGACGGACAACTGGTTCTGAAATTTGATTGATAGAAGGAAAAGCTATATGGAAAAGCTTTTGAAAGAACACTGAGCATAAGGAGAGTCTGAAAATGGCAAAATTATATTTCCGCTACGGAGCAATGGGAAGCTCGAAATCAGCAAACATACTAATGGTCCGTTATAACTACGAAGAGCGCGGTCAGTATGCCGTTTTGTTAAAACCAAGAACAGACAGCCGGGATGGAGAACGCAAGATCCAGTCTCGTATGGGATTATCTGCTTCAGCAGAATACGTGGATGAATTTTTAAAAGAGATCTCTACGATCTGGAAAAAAGAAAATACAGAATACCGGTATCAGGGAAAGAAAGTGGATGCAGTTCTGGTGGATGAAGCGCAGTTCCTTTCGGAAGCGGAAATAGACACTTTGTCCGACCTTGTGGATTTTTATAATATTCCAGTGATCTGCTATGGACTGCGCACCGATTTCCGCAACCGCTTATTTCCTGGCTCCAGACGTCTGATGGAGATTGCAGATGTCATTGAGGAAGTACCGACTGTCTGTTGGTGTGGAAAACGTGCACAGTGTAATACCCGGTATGCAAATGGAGAAATTGTACGGGAGGGTGCGCAGATCATGCTTGGCTCCAATGAAAGCTATGTGGCGCTTTGCCGGAAGCACTACAAAGAAGGAAAATTATGGAAAGAAGCTGGAGCAGAAAATGAAACGAGCACCAGGAGGAACTGTAAAATTATGGAAAAGGAGTAAGATATAAGAGAAAGGGGACTCTTCTATGAGTAAGAAAAAGGCAGCTTTTATCTGTGTCCATAATTCATGCCGCAGCCAGATAGCAGAAGCATTTGGAAAGCATCTGGCATCTGATATATTTGAAAGCTATTCTGCCGGCACAGAGACAAAACCGCAGATCAATCAGGATGCAGTCCGGATTATGAAAACGTCATATGGAATAGATATGGAAGCAGATGGTCAGTACAGCAAACTGATTCGCGATATTCCAACTCCTGATATCGTGATTTCCATGGGATGCAATGTAGGGTGTCCGTTTATTGACAGGCCTTTTGACGATAACTGGGGACTGGAAGATCCAACGGGAAAAAACGATGAGGCGTTTAAATTAGTTATAGAAGAAATCAGGAAGAAAATCCTTGAATTAAAGAAGAATGCGTCTTGATAACTTGCAAAACGATATTTTGATAGGAACAGATAGATGAAGCATGCTTGATAATCTGGATACCAAGACGTCTGCCAATAATCATGGAAAGGTGTGGAATACCAGAAGAAATCATATCACATGGAGGCTGTATGTGGGTCTGCACATTACCAGATCGCTGCGTACTGGTCCAGAGTTTTGAACAAGCCTGCGATTAAAGCGTATCAGGCATCCAGACGTGGGATTGTTCTGACAGCAAATTATACTGCTACGCAAAAGGGGGTAAAGAAGTGCCTGTCCGGATCTGGTTGTTGTTCCGCCCAGAATGGAGCTTTATCTACAGTTTTCTTCCATGCTGCAGGAGATTTATGGAGAGTATACCGATCTGGTGGAGCCTTATGGATGTGATGAAGCGTGGCTGGATGTGACTGGAAGTACCGCCTTAAAAGGGGATGAAAAAAAGATTGCAGATGAGATTAGAAGCCGTGTAAAAAAGGAATTGGGGATCACAGTCAGTATCGGGATTTCGTGGAATAAGATTTTTGCTAAGCTTGGAAGCGATTATAAAAAACCAGATGCGATCACCCAATTTCATAAAGAAAATTACCAGAGTATCGTCTGGAATCTTCCTGCAGCTAACCTTTTGTATGTCGGAAGATCTACCAGAACGATGTTAAACCGTTATGGGATCAAAACCATTGGGAAAATTGCAACGTCAGATCCAGATTTCCTGGAACGACTGTTCGGGAAGATGGGACTGGTCTTATATTCCTTTGCAAATGGCTGGGATGATTCTCCTGTTGAACCAGAAGGCTATGCGGCTCCCATTAAGTTCATTGGTAACAGTACCACCACACCAAGAGACTTAGCAACTAACCTGAATCCGTGAAGTTCATTCTTTAAGAGAACCAATCTTCCAAAGGTAAGTTTGTTTCATGATGTGAGCATACTTCTGTGGCTTTTTCTGTATCAGCACCGGGAACAAAAGCAGTCACTGGGCAAAAAAGGGTACACGAAATAAGCCTGCTATAAAATTGCTTTGTTACTTATGAGTTTGTGACAGCATATTTCTGACAGATATCAGAAAATATATGTCGCCAGATGTTGCTTCTTCCGAGGCCGGTTATCAACTGGCGTGCATGCATGGTTATATGTCCTGCCATCATAATCAGGTTGCTGATAACTGTGCGTAAACGACGGCGTTTAACATCCCTCTTCTGACGGGGTGCCCGTCCTCCAATTGTGCCCTGACCGATCATACGGAGAATGTTATATGCGATCATCCCTAATTCGAGTATCAGTGCATTGGTCGCGAACTTTCCGGATGGAAGCCGCTCCAGATCCATGTCTGTTTTTACCTCACTATGAAACTGCTCACATTCCCCATGGGCATGATACAGACTGATGATTTCCTCATCCGGGTCACCAAGGTTTGTCCACCAGGCTTCAACTTCAATATCGGGAACAAGGTTGAACTGACCATACTTATCAATGGTTCGCTCTGTAATCTCGTATCCGGCACGGAGTGTATACTCTGTATTGAACTGCTTACTGGTAACGGTTTTCCAGTCACTGCCTATATAGACGGTTTTTCCGTCTCTGGGACTGGTTACATTCCGGCAATACTGCTTTGCCATTTCAAACCAGTCATCCGTGCTTTCTCGGCGAAGTTTTCGCTTGATAATGAAAAAGCTTCAAAGTAAGGTTTGCCCATGCAAAGCATTCCAAGGTAAGTGAGTACAATATCACCATTTTTAATCTGATGCTGAGACCGATTGGATGTCACGTCCATGCGATTGAGTTTTTTGATGAAATCGCTTTTCCCAAGGAGGGCGCCAACAACAGCCAGACCGCTGGCTGGGATAATACGTTCATTTGTAAACTCAACAATAATGTTCTTATTGGTGTTCAGTGTGATTCGGTGGTTGTTATTCATGGTAAAAGACTCCAATCCATAGATTTTGTTATGTCTATTTTACCACAGACTGCTTTCACCTGGTGGGTGAATAACAATATTGGAAAAAAATATTGCAAAAGCATGAAACTATAGGGTTTAAGGAGTATGTGAGGAAATCAACTTCACGGATTCAGGAAAAACCAATAAAGCAGACAATAGATAATATTCTCAGTAACGCAGCCAAAAGTAGAATGTCTCCATGACAGCAGAATATAATAAATTAATTCTAAAAATAAAGGGAGCTCTTTAATGAAGCAAAAACCCTTATTGATCAGCCTGTTAATTTCTCTGGGAACCGGAGTGATTGCAGGCTTTCTTACTTTTAAAAGTATGGAACAATACTAGAATGAGCCGCCTAATAATTGTGAAAATCAAAATTCAGTAATACGGAATATAGAAAATCAGGAAGTTAATCTTTTATCAAAAGAAGAGCTTTGCAAACGGCAAAATCAAATCAGATGAATGTCTTTTTACACTATATTTTGACTATTCACGCAAAAATATAGACAGAGAAACTAGATTTAAATAATATATATAATATAGATATAAAAACAGTTAAAAGAAGAAAGGAGAAAAAATAGAGAAAGCATGTTTGCTATCTTTTGTATTGCTGTTCAGTACTTTAAGTCAAAGTATTGTAGCAACAACCGTGTATGCAGGCAATATTCTTATGATGGAACAAGATTCAGAATTACCTGTAAAAGAAGATCAAGCAGATATTACGGATCAGGATCATCAAGAGAAAAATACTGATACAGAAAACACAAATTCAGATAAAGAACAGGGAACTGAAGAAAGCACGGATTCAGATAAAATAGTTACCGCATATGTATAAAATACAAGGGGGTTAAATCAATGAAATTTGATGTTAAAACACAGGGAAAGAAAATGGAGGTTGCTTTGGAAGGAAGAATGGACTCTGCAACAGCACCGGGATTTGAGAAGGAGATTTTCCAAAAGCTTGATGGAGTTACTGAGCTTGTTCTGGACTTTACCGATCTTGCGTATCTTTCCAGTGCCGGATTAAGAGTTCTTTTATCCTGTCAGAAGAAAATGAATGCAGCAAAGGGAAGTATGGTTGTAAAGCATGTCAATGAAATTATTATGGAAGTATTTGAAGCAACCGGATTTGACAGTATTTTGACAGTCGAACAATAAAAGACAGATGAAAATGGGGAAAAGAATATGACAATTGAAGAGAGAAAATTAACACCTGCCGGACAGGGGAATCTGCAACAGATCAAATTGGGAATACCGGTAGTGGAAGCATTGAATCGGATGGCAGAGGATCCCATGGGGGAAAATGAAAAGCTGCTTTTAAGGATTCTGGAACAAAATAAGGATACGGAATATGGAAGGAAATATGGCTTTGCGAATATTCATTCCATAGAAGAATACCAGAAGAAGGTTCCGGTCAGTGTATACGATGATTATGCAGGCTATATTTTAAGAATGAGTGAGGATGGGGAGGAGAATCTGATTACCTCCGGTAAGGTTGTACATTATAACAAGTCTTCAGGAACGGTTGGAAATCCCAAGCGTATACCGTTGACGGAAGAGGCTTTTCAGGTTTTTCAGAAGTATAATGGTCCCTACCGTATGGGTCTGGTCGCAAAAGAACTCGGAGAAGACTGGATCAACGGACGGAATATGTCCATTGCGGAATCCATTGCAGAGATCCAGCACGTGAAAAGCGGTGTTACTTATGGGGCTTTGTCAGTAAAAATGATCGGTGAATTCCGCCCTTACCTCGGAATGAGTTTTACATCTCCCGATGAAGCAATTTATCCGGAATCGGAAACCAACACCAGATATCTGCATGCACGTTTCGGACTGATGGACCAGGATCTTACGAATATGGCAGCGAACTTTCTTGGATTTTTACTGGAAGTATTGCGTTATATGGAACAGCATTGGGAGCTTCTGGTTAATGATATTGAACAGGGAACGATTGATCTGGGTATTAAAATGTCAGAGGAAGTCCGTTCCAGTCTCTTAAAGAAAATTCAGCCCATGCCGGAGAGAGCGCAGGAACTGAGGGGAATTTTCATGCAGGGGTTTGAGGAACCGATTGTACCGAAGCTGTGGCCTCATGCACAGTTCCTTACCGGTGTCGGTTCCGGTGGATTTAAGGTTTATGCTGATAAGATCAAAGAGAAATATATGGGAGAAAAAATAGCCCGTTATTTTACCGGAATTAATGCATCTGAAGGCATGATCAGTGTCCCGTACCGGTTAAATGATGAGAAGAGCGTGCCGGTTCCGGACAGTATGTTCTATGAATTTCTGCCGACAGACGCAGATGATGATTTCTCCAAAATAGTAACGATAGATCAGCTTGAGACAGGTAAAGAATATGAAGTGATTGTTACGAATCTTTCCGGTTTTTACCGGTATCGTATGCGTGATGCGGTAAAGATTGCAGGAAAATATAAGAATCTGCCGATTCTGGAATTCATCGGACGTATTGATCAGACAGTCAGTATTATGGGGGAGAAGACAACAGAAGTGGCACTCAGGACTGCCGCAGAGGATACAGCAAAGCAGCTTGGCTTTGACATGATTGATTTTACAGTATATCCGGATGTTGAACATGTTCCTCCACGTTATACTTATTTTATGGAAATCGAAAGCCTTCCGGAGGGGATGAAAGCAAAGGAAATCCGTTTTTTTCTGGAGAGGAATCTTGCTAAGGCCAATCCGTCCATGGGAGATAAGGTGGCAAAAGGAATCTGTGCGCCAACTAAGTTAAATATCTTAGAGCCGGAGACATATAGCTTATACCGTGATCTGATGATAATGAAGGGAATTGCGCCGGCACAGCTGAAGCCTGTGCACATCATCCGGAATGAACTGCAGCGGAAATTCTTTTTCAGTCAGACAGAATACGGGGTGGAGCTTGTAAAATAAATGGAAGGACTTTGTGAAAATAAAAGGAGAAGCCTATGAAAATTTTAGCTTTAGTAGCAAGCCAGGACAGTACTGTGGAAGATGTTAAGACAAATGGAAGAAGGCAGATGCAGGCACTGATAGGTAAAGATAAGGAAGTGCTTTTCTGCGAATATTCCACGATTGAAATTTGCAGGAACGGGGAACTTGTGATCACCTGTCTGGGCGAAAAAATGGAAAAGCCGGATTATTTCTGGCCACTACTTGGATCCACGGATGGATTTATTCTGGAGAATATGCTTCAGGATGCGGGAATTCCATCTATTTTAAATCTGCGTGAGCTTCAGGTCGCAAGAAGTAAGATTGCAACTTATCAGAGATTTGCACAGAATGGAATACGGGTGCCTGATACGATGGTGTTTTTCAAAGATTCTGATCCCGAAACACTGTCTGGTCGTTTTGGTTATCCATTTGTTGTGAAGCCGGACAGTGGATTTGGCGGGATTGGTGTAGAACTGATCCATAACGGCCAGGAGCTTAAGGATTACTTTGCAACTCTTTCCTATGGACAGGCTTATGTGGCACAGGAATATATTGCTACTTCCAAAGGAAGAGACATCCGTGTTGTTGTTCTCCATGGCAGATATTATTTTTCGATGGAGCGCCATGCATCGAATCCTGATGAATTCCGTTCGAATGTACATGTGGGTGGAACTACACAGGAGAAGACTCTTACCGAAGAAGAAAAGGTATTCTGTGAAAAGGTGGCGTCCATATTTGATCTTCCGATTATCGGACTGGATCTTATGATTGGTGATGGAGAGTATGTGCTGGCAGAGGTAAATGCATTTCCGGGTATGCCGGGGCGTAAGATGATGGATGCATATGCTTCCGTTATTGATGATTTTATGGAGGGACAGGCATGACCGGATTTTTGCGAAGAGTATTAAGCCCATACAGGGGACTTTTGATACTGGTCATTTTACTGCAGCTTGGTCAGTCCTTTTTAACCATGTATCTGCCAACAATCAATTCCAGAGTGATCGATTATGGTGTGGCGAATGCGGATGCTGCATATATCATGCATCAGGGAATTCTCATGCTGGGAATAGCTCTTATCCAGTTACTGCTATCAACCTTGGCTGGTATTTTCGGAGCAAAGGTGGCACTGATGACCGGACGGGATTTGAGGGAGCAGGTTTATGAGAAGCTGATACATTTTTCACGCAGGATGATCGGAAGCATGGGAGCTCCTACGCTGATTACAAGGGCAACAAACGATGTACAGCAGGTAATCCAGTTTATTACGTTCTTATTTACCGCGATTATCGCAGCACCGATGATGTTTATCGGAGGTCTTGTGCTTGCCTTGTCCCAAAGCGTGAAGCTTTCGGTGGTATTGCTTGTGACGATACCTCTGCTGCTTGGGGTTTCTGTGGTATTTTTAAAGCTGATCCTTCCTTATTATAGAGAACAGCAGACGAAAATAGATGAGATGAATACCGTACTCAGGGATCAGATTTCCGGTATCCGTGTGGTAAAGGCCTTTACGAAGGAACAAGGCGAGAAGGAACGCTTTGAACGGATTAACGGAGATCTTTCAAGGATTAATACCAGCATCGGTAAGATTACAGGGCTGATGCAGCCAATCTTTACCCTGACAATGAGCTTTGCCAATATTTCGCTGATCTGGCTTGGCGGCCGTATGGCGGGGAACGGTCAGGTACAGATTGGACAGGTGATCGGCTTCGTAACCTACATATCCTTTATTCTGACAGCAACCCTGATGGCTTCCATGATTTTTATTATGCTGCCAAGAGCCGAGGTATCGGTTACACGTATTGAAGAGATTTTAAACAGTGAAAGTGAAATTCAGGACAGAGAGGATGCTTTTTTGCCAGAGCAGTTCCGGGGAGAAATATGTTTTGAACATGTGACGTATTCCTATGCACCGGATAATGAGCAGGTGGAGCCTGTATTGAAGGACATTTCCTTCTGCGCACAGCCGGGTAAAACGACGGCGATTATCGGATCTACCGGATGTGGTAAGACTACCTTGCTTGATATGATTCCACGTCTTGCAGATGTGACAGAGGGGACGGTCTTCGTAGATGGCATGGATGTCCGGAAGCTGTTAAGGCATGAGCTTGATCAGGCAATCGGCATGGTTCCGCAGAAGGCTTTCCTGTTTTCGGGGACGCTGGAGGACAATCTGCGGGATGGAAAACCGGATGCAACACAGGAAGAACTCTGGGAGGCTCTTTCGATTGCGCAGGCAAAGGAATTCGTGGAGAAAAACGAACGTGGTCTTAAGATGAAGATTTCCGAAGGGGGAACAAACTTTTCGGGCGGGCAGCGGCAGCGGCTTGCAATCGCAAGAGCAATTGTCCGCAGACCCTCCATCTATTTGTTTGATGATTCGTTCTCTGCACTGGATTACCGGACAGACCAGGAGCTGCGAAGAGCACTGAAGCCGGTTACACAGAATGCGGCTGTGATTATTGTTGCACAGAGAATCAGTACCATTAAGGATGCTGACCAGATCCTTGTGATGAATCAGGGACGTATTGAAGCGGTTGGAACACATGAAGAACTCATGCAAAGCAGCCGGACTTATCAGGAAATTGTGGCTTCCCAGCCCACAGATAAGGAGGTGGCATCATGAGTACAAAGCAGAAAAAGACCATACAAAAGGGGTCTTTCAAGCGGCTGTTAAAGCTCTTCTTCTTTAAAAATAAGATGCTGACCGCTCTTATGCTGTTCAGTATTATTATTTCAGCGGTTGCTACAGCGCTGGGACCGCAGTATCTGGGGTATGCAACGGATTCCATTGTACAGGATATGTCAAACCCGGTAAGCAGTAACATTCACTGGGACCGGTTTTTCTTCTGGGCAGGGATATCGAGTGTGATTTTTCTGATCCAGTTCGTATCGAAATGGCTGTCCGCATGGTTTTCCACACGGATCATCTCTGATACGGCGAAAGAATTGCGCAGTCAGGTAGAGACAAAGCTATGGTCGCTGCCATTAAATTATTTTGATACAAACAGTCACGGAGATATCATGAGCCGGACCACAAATGATATTGATAATGTGGTCACGACTCTGAATTCTTCCGGTGCAGATACGATTTACAGTATTTTCCAGCTGGTCGGGATGATTGTCATGATGACTGCAATTAACTGGAGGCTGGCATTGATCACTGTGATCATTATTCCGGTCTCGGGCTGGATTGTGACCCTGATTTCCAGGTTTGTGCGTAAGGAATATCAGAAGCAGTGGTATTATACCGGAATGATTAACAGTAATGTGGAAGAGAGTGTGAACGGACACAATATTGTGAAGCTTTATGGTCAGGAAGAGAAGTTCGTGGAAGCTTTCAGGAAGCAGAATCGTCTGCTGTATGAATCTTCCTTCAAAGCTATGGCCGTATCGAACCTGATTCAACCATTGTCCCGGTTCTTTACGAATCTGAATTATGTGATTGTGGCATTGGGAGGTGCTTTACGGGTAATATCCGGACAGATGACGGTCGGAGATGTGCAGGCATTTATTCAGTATACCAGACAGTTTCAGACACCCTTTTCCAAGCTGTCCCAGGCGTATTCTTCACTGCAGTCCGGAATAGCGTCTCTTGACCGGATCTATGAGCTGTTAGATAGTGAAGATCAGGCTGAAGAAAAACCGGAAGCCAGAGAGAGCTACCGGTTGCAGGGAAAGATCGATTTCCGGGATGTGAGCTTTTCTTATGTACCTGAGAGGAAGCTGATTGAACATATGAACCTTGTTGTAGAACCGGGCCAGATGGTCGCTATTGTTGGAGGAACTGGTGCCGGCAAGACAACACTTGTAAATCTGATTGAACGATTTTATGAAGTAAACATTGGAGAAATTATTTTTGATGACAAAGTAGAAATTCACGACCTTACAAGAGCATGCCTGCGGGAGAACATTGCAATGGTTCTGCAGGACACCTGGGTGTATAAAGGAACGATCGGAGACAATCTGAAATATGGTTTGAAACGGGAAATCACGGAAGAAGAATTCCGGAATGCATGCCGGGAGACCTTCGTGGATCAGTTTGTAAGTACACTGCCTGATGGTTATCAGACTGTAATTTCCAATGAAATGTCAAGCCTTTCTGCCGGAGAAAAGCAGTTGTTGACGATCTGCAGGGCATTTCTTGTGAAACCGAATATTCTCATTTTGGATGAGGCAACAAGTTCTGTAGATACCAGAACCGAAGCCATGATTGATCAGGCACTTGATAAGCTGCGGGAGGGACGGACAAGCTTTGTCATTGCCCACCGTCTGTCCACAATTCGCAATGCAGACGTAATCCTGGTTATGGAGAACGGGCATATCGTGGAGCAGGGCAGCCACAAAGAGCTATTAGCACAAAACGGAGCCTATGCCAGATTATATCAGGCACAGTTTGAATCATAGAAAATAGGCGGAGGAAGAGATTATGCGTATTGTATTTTATAGTGCGTCAACATCAGCACATTCCAATTCATCAACAAAAACAACCTACCAGCCGTTCCGGGCAGATACCTGGGATGAAATGGACCGGCTTTATCCGGACTGCGAATTTGTTGTAGCAGGACCCCTGAATGGTTCTTACATTTTTGACGTGGCAGATGGGGAAATCTGCAAAAAACCTGAGAAGGTGAAATACGTGCTTTTGGAGAGTGGAATGAGTGCGGAGGATACGGCAGAGCTGATTGCACAGCAGAGACCGGATATTGCTGTAGCAATTGCATCGGGAGCCGTTCCCTTTGACTGGGTACCGATCAAGACCGCTCTCATTGCTGAGGAATTACAGAAAAGAGGAATTGCAACCATTGCCAATAATACGCTGGTGTCAGTGGCAGCATTTGATAAGTGGCGTAGTAATATCATGTTCCGCAGCTTTGTCAAAGCGGCAAAGGGAATCTATATTCACCATGAGCTGTTTCTTGCGGAGAAGAAGAATCCGGGTGTCAGTGTAAATGTATATAAGGAATATGTTTTTTATCGGATTAAGGAAATAAACTTTCCGGTCATTGTGAAGGATACATTAGGTGCAGGGTCAATCGGAGTGGAAATCATGAACTCCTATGAGGAAGTAGAGAGCTTTCTTAATTCCGATCGGAACAATTCAGATATAATGGTGGAAGAACTGATTCAGGGAGAACAGTTCGGAACGGAAATTCATGGTGTAGAGGGACGTTACAGTGTCCTTCCGCCGATCGCCTTTTCTGTAACAAAAGAGGGCATTACAGATCCGTTAAGCTCTGTAAAATTTGGTCCGGTGACGGATCCTTCCTATCATTTTGAAAAGGTACAGGAAGAACTGCTTAATATGGCACAGAGTTTGAAATTTGAAGGAACGGTGCAGGTCGATCTGGTTTACCGGGCAGGAGAATGGTATATTATCGAAATTAATCCAAGATGGTCCGGAATGACAACAACAACGGCTGCCATGGAGGGAAGAAATCCACTATCTATTTTTGTGGACAGTATACTCGGAACTGACAAAAATTACAGTATGAAACGGAACCTGAAATATGCATTGAACTTTAAGATGAAAGCAAGGTCGCAGGAGGATCTGATCCGATTATATGGGAATCCGCATGTGGATTATATTATGCAGCTGGAAACCTCAGTGGCAGGTATGGAGAAGATCAACTATTGCGAGGTTGTTATCAGCACCGATCAGGAAAAAGAAGATATTATGAATATCCTGAATGAACTGGAAGAGGAATTCCCGGGGCTTGTTTCCGATGATGTGAAAGCAAATGCCGGAGAGCTTGTTGCAAAATATCAATGAGAATTCGGCGGTCGATAAAACCGCCGTTTTCTGCTGTTTGGAGAAATTAAAACCATTTTGCAGCGTATTGTTGTAATTGTTCCTGGACATTCCGGTAGCTGTATTTGCTGACCGGGATTATTTCCTGATTATTCAGTGTGATTTCAAAGCGTCTGATTGAACGGACAGCATACAGAGAAACAATGTAGCATCTGTGACATTGCACGAAGATATCTTTCGGCAGAGTTTCACGGACTGCAGAAAGGGATTTATATATCTTCGTGACAGTACCGTCCTGAAGGTGAATCTGCAGTTCTTTATTGATTATTTCAATATAGGTAATATCCCTGATATGAAAGGATACAGTTCTGGACGGAGTGTCGATTATAATGGATTTCGGGATCAGATGTCGGATTGCACGGGTTAGTGCTTCTGCAAGTTTTTGACGGCTGACCGGCTTGAGGATATAACCTACAGGTTCAGCAGAATATGCATCGAATACAAATTTCTCACTGCTGGAAATGAAGATAACGGGAATTTGGTTTTCAGTGTCACGGAGACATTCTGCAAAGCTGATCCCATTGTTTTCACCCAGCATAATATCAAGAATCAGAATGTCACAGCTTTTGGGAGTATTCTGCAATGTATTTTTTAATTCTGAAATAGAAGTATATTTTCGAATCTCGCAGGATTCTCCCATGGATGCTAAAATATCGATGATCATTTCTGATATCTGCGTTAAAAAAATCGGTTCATCATCACAGATGACAATATGGTACATAGTGAAAGCCTCCTATTATTCGTTATTTTCGTCAAGACAAAGCGTTGTTGTTACAGCAAAAAAGCCACCACGTACCTGTACGTTCAGTATACCATTGTATTTTTCGGCGATACCATTGATGATCTTAAGACCGTAACCGTGCCTGTCACTGTTCTTTTTACTGGATTTATATTTTCCATTCGTGATTCTCAAGTTATCCTCATTGCAGGAGTTTTCACATTTAATAAACAGAAAATTTCCCTTTGAATGGAGATTCAGTCGGATGACCCGCTGTCCTTCAGAAACCTTCTGACACCCTTCTACTGCATTTTCCAATATATTTGTCAACATCCGGCACAAATCAATGTCTTCCATGTTGAGTCTTCTGCCAATGATAATACTGTACTCCACTATGGCTTTATAACGGCTGGCACGTTCTGCGAATTCTGAAAGGATGGAATTGACCAGAGCATTGGCTGTGTAGGTGACAAAAGGAAGCTGTTCGGCTTCTTCAGTAAATTTCTGTATATACTGTCTGGCACCTGCATAGTCCTCCTGTTTAAGATAGGAGGACAGGGCATTCATATGATGCCGGATCTCATGGTGTATTTCCAGGATATGTTCATTGTTTTCTGCCTGATTCCGGTAGTTTTCCAGCATGCGCTCGGAAATCCGCTGTTCTTCCTGTTTGCTGCGGATGTATCCCATGACACTGAAGAATACGGCATACACCACGAAAGCAAATACTGCAAACAGTACAAACATAACATGGACAACTATATTATTGGAAAGATTTATTATGCTTGAGAACTGTGCAATGCTGGCAATCAGAATAAACAAAGCAGGGAGGGAGCAGAGAATCTTCCAGATACGTGATTCCAGATCTGCATTGATCATAGTACGGATTCGCTCCATCAGCATGAGAAATGGTTTCGCAAGAACCAGATTTATGATAAGTGTGAGAGCCAGTGCAAAGGGCGGATACATAAAATAATCGGATGGAAACCGGAAAGTACGGTGCAAAAAGGTAACGGTGCTTGTAACAAAGAATCCGTAGCTCATTACAACAAAAAATACAAATAGTTTTTCTGCTATTTTTGCCTGGATGATAAAACAATACAACACTCCGAACAGTAGCAGGGCAATATAAAAAATAACATTCCAGATCAGCTCTTTGTAATCACCGCCGATGTTGAACTGTGCGATAAGAGAAAACGGAATGACCATTACAATAAAAATGGACAGTGCCATAAGCATTGTCTTTTTTGTGCTTAGGCGGAAACGATCCCGGAATGGATACAAACAGAAAAATGCATAAGGAAAAATCTGAAGAGAAAATCCGCAGAAATAACGCAATGCTATCATAAAACCCTCCTGTCATAAAGATAGATAATGGCCAGGTTACCTATTAAAAATAAGTATACCATTGGCAGAGGGCAAAATCAAATCATATGAAGGTCTTTTCACACCATATTTTGACTATTCACGCAAAAATATAGACAAGGAAGTCAAATTCAAATAACATAAATAATATAGATGCAGAAAACTGTCAAAATGAGGAGAGCTTTTGATACGGTATATATGCCCGAAAGTTTGCTTTTACTGGCATCGTAAAGGAAAAAATATAAGAAAAGGAGACTAAAAAATGAAGAAAAGAATGATTATTGTGACGGCACTGATTATGGGAACTCTGGGAGCAGAATGTGTGAGTGTCCAGGCATCGGATACGTTACCTGAACTGACAAAAGACAATGCACTGGAACAGATGATGAAAGCAGGAGAAACAGACAGTCTTGTAAGCAATCATAAAAGCTATGAAGCTACCTGTGAATATATACTGCAGAATACAAAGGTATATGACTATGAAGATTCTGAAGTGATGTATGTAGATATGTATGGTACTACCCAGATGCTCTATAAAGATGGCGAATTAAAATACGGAAAAGAAGGAGATGAGTATCTCTCCTGTCTGTATATTGATGAAGCAGATGGAAATGCAGATGATCTTATAAGCTTTTACACAGATGAAACCATAGAGGAAGAAGTGACGGATCTGAAGGAAGATGGTGATACGATCATTATACAGACAAAGGTACCTGAAGAACTTACGCAGAGCACATTGAATTCTCAGGGAGATGGAGAATCCTACACAGAGGGAGACTGGATTTCTATGGAATATGTGGTTGCTTCGGATGATTACAGACCACTGAAACATACTCAGATTCTGAATCATAGGGACGGCACTTCGGAAGAAGCTTCGAAGATGGAATTCTCCTACGGCGTGGACAGGCCTGAGGATGTAGCAGATCTCTGTGAAAAGTACGAAGAAGCAGAAAAAGCAGAAGGTGATGTACGTAATGTGACAGTTACTGCAGCTCCTGGTACAGAGCAGGAAAAGGATTATACAATCACGGTTCCAGCAGATAATCATGTATGGATCATGCTTCATGACGATAATTCTTATTACATTATGTATACAGATAAGGAGTGTAAAGAACTGTACGAGCCAGAGGAAGATGTGAAAGAAGACACACATCTCTATGCAGAGATTGAGTCTTATGAAGAGGCGGAGGATGAAGTATGAGGAGTTTGAGCGTATTTATCAGGAATATTATCTGAAAATTTTGACATTTATACATAAAAGAGTTCCTGATCTGTATGAAGCGGAAGAACTGACTGGAGATGTATTTCTGTCTTTTTACAGAAATATGGACAGTTATGATGAAGAAAAAGGTAGTATAGCTACCTGGTTGTATGCAATCACAGCAAACCGCCTGAAAAACTATTATAGGGATAAAAAGACTCATTATTCTCTGGAAATCCTGAAGCAGCAGACAATTCCCCGGGAAAAAATGCCGGAAGAGATTGTGGCAAAGATTATGAGAGAAGAGACATTAAGAAAAAGTCTGGAGCAGCTTTCTGACAGAGAACGGGAAATTCTTCTGGGAAGATTTTATTATCAGAAAAGTTCCACAGAGCTTGGCAGGCAGATGAATTTATCACCGGGAAATGTAAGGATGATACAGAAACGTGCTCTGGAGAAGTTGCGAATGATTATGGAAAAACAGGGGGAATAGGCGTTCAGGCTACAGAGACTCTGCCTGAACTGACTGGGGATAATGCATTGTAATAGATTATGAAAGCCGGATGACATATTTCAGATATGAGATATTTGCATATGGGTAGTTTGAAGAGGAGGGAATTGTATATGTGGACAAGGAGAGAATTGAAAGAGTGTGCCAAACAGCTTTTAAAGATAAATTATTGGAAAGCAGTTCTGGCAGGAGTTATATTATCCCTGATTGGAGGTTCAGGAGTGGTCTCGGTAGTAGAAAGGTCTTCTTCCGGAAGTTTTGATGAAGTGATAGGCGCAGTAGAAACTGATGATTTTGGCCTTGTTTTAGGAATTGCACTTGGAATTGTGGCAGTTGCGTTGCTTGTTAACTTTATTATGACGATTTTGATTTGGAATCCTCTGGAGGTGGGATGTAAAAAGCTGTTTATTCAATGTGAATACGGAACAGCGGAGACGAGATGTATCTGGTCGGTGATCAACAGGAGAGATGGAAAGAATGTTGGCTGGATTATGTTTTTGCGGACATTGTTTGTAAGCTTATGGAGTCTTTTGTTTATAATTCCGGGAATTATAAAACAGTATGAGTATATGATGATTCCGTTTTTGTTGGCAGAGAATCCACAGATGAATCGAAAAGAAGCTTTTGAAAAGAGCCGTCAGATGATGAAGGGAAATAAGTGGGCTGCATTTGTATTAGATCTGTCTTTTATAGGATGGAGCCTTCTGGGGATTATAACATTCGGGTTGGTTAATATATTCTTTGCCGGACCATATCAGTATTTAACACAGTCACAGCTTTATTTTCGCCTGAAAGAACAGCAGAAAGAGGAAAGCTATGGATATTGAGTATTTATTGTACCTGCAACAATTTCGCGAAACGGTTGGCAGTATTCTGACACCGCTTATGAATGCAGTAACAAAGCTGTCCGCAGGATTTTTACCTATTGCAATGATGTGTATGATTTACTGGGCATTTGACCGGAAGGCGGGACGAAAAATCCTGGCAGGACTTGGGGGCGGTCTGTTTATCAACGGATTTTTAAAGCTTACTTTCTGTGTCTATCGCCCATGGATACGGGATACACGGATTTTACCCTATGGTGATTCTAAAACAGCAGCTACCGGATATTCATTTCCAAGTGGGCATACAACGCGGGCAACGGCTATGTTCGGTGGAAGTGGACTTTGGTTCATGGAAAAAAAGCACAGTGTCGTTGCAGGTCTGTTGTTTGTGCTGGTATTCCTGACTATGTTTTCACGAAATTATCTGGGAGTACATACTCCGCAGGATGTTCTGGTGGGATTTATATCAACAGCAGTTATGATGTATCTGACCGGGTGGTTGGAATTGTGGAGTGAAAAAGAAAAAAAAAGAGACCTCATGATTCTTGTGGCAGGGCTTTTGATCTGTATTGCTGCTGTGCTGTACTATGAATACAAACCATATCCACTTGATTATCTGCCGGATGGATCACTTCTGGTTGATCCTGCTAAAATGCGGGGAGATGCATATGAAGGAGTCGGATTTATTGCATCCTTTGTCATCTGCAGGATACTGGAAAAAAGACAATTAGATTTTGACAGAATTTCGCAAAAGCTAAGGTTGTTTATCAGTATTTTTGCATTAATTCCTTTGTACTGGTGGATAAATACAGGGTGCCCATATATAATAGAAGAAATAAGCCGAAGCCTTGGCAAGTTCCTCAGATTTGGGCTTGGAATCATATATATCATGGTGCTGGTGCCAGGAACGGTGGTACTGGCAGGAACTCTGACTAATCGTGGAAGTGATAAGGTGACCAGAGAAAAACAGGGGCAGCCCTAAGGCTGCCCGGAAGGATTGATATAGTTATTTACGAATAGGACTTCAACGCTTTTTGAATTTCCTCCATATTCATGCCTCGTTTTAACATATTGTTTATCCTCATCTGCTCCCTATATCTGGGATCATCCATAGTAGGACGGCCAAAACCACCGGCAACATTTTCTAATTCTTCTTCAGATAATTCGTTTGTAATGTTCTGTTTGATTTCGCTCATAATAGTTCTCCTTTCCTGTAAGAATTCGAATGCTTCCTATCTGTTTATAAACATCAGAAGAGAATTTGTCACATTATATGAAGAAAAAATTATTTTTATCTAGAGATCTTTGATGCAAAGCGTCAGAGACCAGATACAATAAACAAATGATAAAAATACAGCATCAGTCAGATGATATGATAAACAAATTGCATACTGGAGGATGGAAAAGTGGATAAACAGAATATATTTAGAAGGGAAAGTCTTGATCGTGTTGAATCTCCGGAACAATTAGATGCATATATTAAGGTGTCTCATCCGAAGGTTTGGTTAATTATGGCGGCACTTCTGGTGGCAGTAATATCTGTGATTGTATGGAGCGTTGTAGGAAGTCTTCCACAGACGATGACAGTGAAAGGAGTTACTGTTGGAGGTAATGTGATTAACTGCTATGAATGTGTAGAAAATGCCAACACAAACCTGATAGGATGTAAGGCAAATATTACACTGCCTGATGGAAGAAACATCAGTGGCAAAGTGGAAGCAGTGAGTCAGAATCCTTATTCACAGGAAGAAATTCGTGCTGAAATATCAGAAGACTGGTTTGCGGATAATGTGCTTGATGGAAACTATTCTTATGAAGTTCGGGTTATAGCTGAAGAAGACATTACCCCAAATATGCTGGCAACAGTTATCATTACAACAGCCGAAATGAAACCAATTCAATTTATTTTGGATTAGGAGCGTGCTATGAAAAAGAGAAAAAAAAGAATTACAGTTCCGGTTATTATGCAGATGGAAGCCCTGGAATGTGGTGCAGCAAGTCTTGCTATGATTCTTGCGTATCATGGCAAGTGGTTACCGCTTGAACAAGTTCGTAGTGATTGTGGAGTATCAAGAGATGGAAGCAAAGCTTCCAGTATTGCAAAAGCTGGAAGAAGTTATGGGCTGGAGGTAAAAGCGCATCGATATGGGGTAGACGAAGTAAAAGAGAATGTTACTTATCCTGCAATTATTCATTGGAACTTTAATCATTTTGTTGTGTTATGCGGTTTTACCAAAAATGCAGCTGTAATTAATGATCCTGCACGTGGAACAATCAAGGTAACAATGGAAGAATTTGATCATTCTTTTACAGGAGTATGTATTGAGTTCACACCAGGAGAAAACTTTGAGAAGGGTGGAAAGCCGGAAAGTGTATTTAAGTTTTTGAAGGATAGACTGGCCAATACAACGGCTTCTGTGATTTTTGTAATGATTACGGCAGCCCTTGTTGCTTTTGTAGGCTTGGTTACTCCCGTGTTTGCCAGAATATTTACGGATCAGATTTTGCCCGGACATAATATGCATTGGCTTGAAATGCTTCTGGTGGCAATGCTTTTCACTGCTATATTCCGAATGATTGTTGGTTTTCTTAATGAGATATATCTTTACAGAATTAAAGGAAAGCTTGCTATTGTATCAAATGCCTCATTTATGTGGCATATGCTTCATCTGCCCATGGATTTTTATGCACAACGAATGGTGGGAGACCTTGCTGGCAGACAAAAACTGAATGATCAGATTGCAGAGACTTTGATCGCAAAGTATGTTTTGGTAGAGACCAAGGCACCGGAAGGCTATGTAAGAAGCGAAAAAGAGGAATCCGTAATCTTTGCGTATGAGGATGGAAACACCAAGGAGATTGAGATTACCAAAGAGCTTACCAATGAACGGATTCCAACAGGCGGCTATTCCAACAGTCCAAAGACTGAGGATGATACCAATATCTGGCTGCCGTTCTTCTTACTGCTCCTGTCAGTAGGAGGAATTGCTGGAATCATCTGGTATACCAAACGGAAAAATCACGATTGAGAAAAACTGGGCTGTCACTTCGGTGGCGGTCCTTTTTTCTTGCAGAAAAATAAGAAACGGAGGATGTTATGAAGCAGATTAAAGAGATTCTGATTGCATCGGTCAGTCTTTTTTTGTTAGGATTTGGAATCTGCATGGCAGTCAGTACCTTTTTTATGTACCGGGAGGGCGAACAAGAATACGAGACCCTACGGGAATATGTAAAAGAGGAAGAAAGAAAAGAGAATGAAAGTGAGGTGCAAGCTCCGACACCGGCAAATAAGACGACCGTTGATTTTCAAGCCTTAAAGAAAATTAATTCGGACATCATTGCCTGGATTCGGATTCCGGATACAAAAATCGATTATCCGGTGGTACAAGGAAAAGACAATGCCTACTATTTAAAGCACACGTTTCAAAAGACGGAGCATGCAGCAGGAAGCATTTTTCTGGATATGGATAATGAAGCTGATTTTTCCAACCGGAAGAGCATCCTGTACGGACACAATATGAAAGATGGCAGTATGTTCCAAGGACTGCACCGCTTTCAAGAGGAATCATATTTAAAAGAACATAATCAGGTATATTTATATCTTCCAGATAATAGAGAACTGGTATATACGGTAACGAAATGTGGATATGTAAAAGCGGATAGTGATACTTTCTGGCTGGGAGAGCCAGTGGAAACGTCACAGCTTCTATTGTCTACCTGTGGTGCTGATTCGTCCAAAAGGCTGGTGGTATGGTGTGAACTGCCGCAGGAGGAAGAAGAAATGACGGAAGAAAACATAAAAGATATTGAAATATTGGATTTTGATTAGTGCGAAATGAATCAGATGTAATAGATGAATAATATTAATTCCTTTATGCGACGGAAAACAAATTTTTGCGTGATATATAGTAAGAAACAAAAATGAAATAATGCAGGAAGGGGGATAGCAACACTGAGTATTTAAAATGCCAAAAAGAAAAGGAGTTGGAAGGTTATGAATGGATTAAAAAAATGGATGGTAGTATTAATGACAGGTGTTACACTTATGGGAAATGTAATTGGAATGGGTACGACAGTTATAGCTTCTAAAAATGAAACGCAGGAATCTTTATCCGGTGTGGATGTTTATATGCCAGAAAATGGTTCTTTGGAAAGAGTAATTAGAGTTTATGAAGATGGTTCTTTTGTAACAGAGCCAATTAATGATATCAGAACGTACGCAACGAATACTCCTTGTGAACATCCAGCGAGATATTTGGAAGCACGCGGTAAAAAAACAGATTTTCAGACTGTGGGAACAGCGGGAATATGTTATAAAGAACGATTGATCATATCAAACAAATGTAAAAAATGTAATCGTATAGGAATAAAAACGTACAGCCCATGGTCTTATTGTAGCAAGCATTCTTATCCTGCATTAAAAAAGACCTGTAAAATATGTGGATACACGAAAAAATAGTAATTTGGGGGAATATCAAAATGAAACGAAAAAAAATATGGATAAGTGTAATTGCCAGTATGCTGATTGGAACTGTTTCCGTAGCTGCCAGTTCTGGTATTGAGTTACATGAATTTTTCAATGAAAAAGGTGAAAAAGTAATTTATCCATGGGAATCAATAGAAAATCCAGATCTGAATTATGACGGTCCTCAGGATCAAGTGTATGTTGGACAGATTATTCAGACGGAAGATGGACCGGAAAAAGTAATTGCTGTTGATGAACAGGGAAGTTATGTAACAGAAGTACTGGAGCAATAAAAAAACGGGCAGGAAAAGAAAGCATGATATGTTTTCTTTTTCTGCTGACAAAAAAATAATAAATTATTTCTATTTTTTATGCGACCAATTATAATAAAATACGTCATATAAAGTAGAAGGAGAAAATTAAAAAAATGGATGATGTACAGATCATAAATTTATATTTTGCAAGAGATGAAAATGCCATTGCTGAAACAAAAAATAAGTATGAAAACATGTGTTATTCCGTTGCCCATAATATTTTATATAACCGGGAAGATTCTGAAGAATGCGTAAATGATACCTGGTTTTTTACTTGGAACAGCATCCCACCCAAAAGACCATCCATTTTAGCTTCTTTTGTATCTAAAATAACAAGGAATACCGCAATTGATCGATACCGTAAGAAGAATGCGCAGAAGCGGACGGATTCTCATATGGAGGACATAGCTGGTGAAGTTGAAAAAATAGGGAACATAATTGCCTCGGATATTGAAACGTATTTAAGAAAAAAAGAAATCATAGATATTTTTGATGCTTTTTTAGGTACACTTTCAGAACGTGACCGGGATATTTTTGTAAGGCGATACTGGTACATGGATTCTATCAAAAGGATAGCGGATAGACACAACTGTGGGGAAAGCAGGATTAAGTCAATTTTAGCCCGTAGTAGAAAGAAACTTTATTATTTATTGACGGAGGCTGGGTATGCAGAATAATAAAGGCTGGGATTTTTTAACAACATTTGCAGACATTAATGATAATTATATATACCAGGCTTCAAAACCATGGAAAGAAAATAAAATAAAAACATTTAAGATGCCATTAAAAAAAGTAATTGCATGTGCAGTAATCGTAATGATTGTCGGATTGGGACTGACACATCAGAATGAAGTAAAAGCAGCCTGGGAGAAAATGACTTCTCTAATTGGACAGATTCTGGGAATCTCTGAAGATACTGGAGAATATATAAAACAGATTCAAAATAAAATCACAAAGAATGGAGTTAAGGTTTCTTTAGAAGAAGTAGCAGTGGATGATGAGAATTTATGGATAGCATATTCCATGACAGATGAAAATGGAAATAATGACGTATCTATGAGCAGCATTGAAGCCAGTGTTGATGGAGTCAAATTAGAATTGGAAAGACAATATTCTAATTATAATAATACCGACTCCAAATCAAAAGATTATGTAGCAAGATTTTCTCTAAAGGCATCTTCAGCTAAACAAAATTTTGAAATTACAATCGGTAATTTTAATACAAAAGGGGACCAGCTTTACATAAAAGATAAATATAATTTTTCTTTTACTGCTGATCCAAAAATACTTGAAAGAGATACAAAAGAAGTATTCATTGACCAATTTATACAATTGGACGAAAAGCAAACTGTAACTATTTCAAAAGCAAAATACAATCTCTTCAGCTGTACTCTTTATGGAACACTTCCAGATATGAATGAAAATACTGAACTATGGATTCGTGGAAAAGATGATGTGGGAAATGAAATTTCATTTAATCTCATTTCTTACCGAAATCCAGAACTGATATTTGAATTAGCAGAGCCTGGAAGTGCGAGGAATGCAAAAAAATTGACACTACAGTTATATCAGTACACAGAGAATGAAGAAAGTAATATTTTATATAAAAAAGAAGATTATGGCGATTTTTATGCAGAGGAAATAGGAAAAGAATACAATGAAAATCAGTCACCAGAAGAATTAGCTGTTCCTGTAGGAAATGAATTTACAGTAGATTTACAAAATTGAATTAGAAAAATGAGAGCAACAAGAAGGGAGGAAATAAGTAATTACCTAATTTACATAAAAAAAGAAAAGGAGATATTTACGATGAGAAAAGTAAAAAGAATTAAGAATGTATTGTGTGTATTGCTTGCAACAATTATATCTTTGGTTAGTATGACAACTGTTAAAGCAGATGGAGAAGTTGCTCCATATGAGGATATGGAAAATGCAACATTGCTTCAAAAAGAATGTTATGATCTGGATGAAGACACAATGATTGAAATTACAACTTATGAAAAAAGTATTCCTTCATTTGCAAGATCTTCATGGAAAACTAAAACTGGAACAAGAACATATAGAATTATAAATAAAAAATCTAATACTGTATTTGTACGTTATATTTTAAAGGGTACGTTTAAATACAATGGAAAAAGTGCACAGTGCACAGATGCAACTACCGAATGCAAAGTATTTGTTCCAAATGTATACAATGTAATTACAAATAGAGCTGAAAAAGCAGGTAATACTGTACTGGGATATTTTTATTGTACGCATGTGAAAACAGGAAAAGGAATGGGTGGCACTTTTTCAATAAAATGTGCCGCTAATGGAACATTAACAATTAACTGACTTTTAAGTATGAATGAATATATAAAAAAGCTCTACTCATATACCGAGTGGAGTTTTTTTCTATTATTGCGCTGTTGCAGAATTACGGCATTTTTCAATAAATAATATCTACAGATATATGGAAAATCATAGCTTTCGGTATATTGTGAACTGAGAGAGAAACAACGGAAGCGGCAACCTACTACGCAGACAGACAAGTGGTGTCTGTAAAAGAAGTTCCTCAAATAGGAGATCGAATCTATACAGATTTCCGTGAGTGCTGCGAGGACCAGAAAGTTTCATATCGCTGGGTATGCAATAAGATGCTGCAGGAAGGCGTTTCTGTCCAAGACGCTGTCAGATATTATAAAAGAAAACAAGAAAAGAAGCTGCAAAAGGCTCAAAAGCAAGTTCCTGTCAAAGGCAAAATGCTTGAACCACAGCCTGTTAATGTTCTGGGAAAGAAATATGAATCAAAAGAACGCTGTTATAAAGGTTTGGGAATAACCAAAAAGTCGGTTCAAAATCATATGAAGAAAACATCCTGTATGTTTGAAGAAGCTGTCGTATATTGCTATGAGAAAAAGCTGGAAAAACAATTTGAATTTCGCAGAGAAATCTATAAAAGCTACAATGCCTGCTGCACTGCGTATAATCTTGCACAGGAATATGTTGCGATAAAAGCAAAGCGGGAAAAAATCACAAGACAGGAAGCTATGGAAAAACTATTAGCACAACGAGAGTCTGAAAAAACCATATAAACAGAACACAATTTCGAAAGGAGAACAGTTATGTTGAAAAGTAGAGGCGGACGAGAAGAAAATGAGAAACTTCTTCTTTCAGTAAAAGAAACTTGCGGACTTACCGGATTGTCTGAAAGGATAGTGCGAACTTTAATGGCAGAAAATGATTTTACCGTTCGGATTGGGCGAAGAACCCTTGTTCATAAGAAAAAATTTGAGAAATGGTTGGAAAAACAGGAGACTTGAATATTTTTCTGGAACGTGTTAATATTCTGATGTACTTGTGATCTGGTCGGGAAAGGATGAAAACCAGATATTATGAGGTGTTTTATATTATTTTAAACACTGGGATGCGTATTGGAGAACTGGCAGCTCTTATGTGGGAAGACATTGATTTTCATGCACACCGAATCCGCATTTACAAAACACTTAATAAAACTACGATATTTTATGATGATAGTAAGAGAAGAATAAGATGAATACAAATGAAACAAAAAATGAAAATACCGTGCAGAAACCGTGCAGTAACACTTCCAAAAGCGGCGCAAATGTAGATAAATCAAGGGGTTCTGGCAAAAGAATGAACATGTCGCCCATACTTGACCGGTGTTTTGTATAATTGATGGAAAAGATTAAAAACACTTGATTTTGCGGTATTTTTTGATTACTCGGAGACTTTTAAGAGTGGCACAAAATAGTAGTAAATAGCATGGTTTATTCTCAAAAACAGTGTAGTGTTCAGTGCAGTAAAACAACCTAGAAAAAATTTTTTAACACCAGATCTTGAGTACAGTTTGGTTATAAGAACATGAGAAGTGGGCCGGATTTTACATTTATTTATGTAAAGTTCGGTCCTTTTTGGACGCTAAAATAGAAAAATATTATTGTTACAGTTGCAACTTTAGAGTATAATAACAATATAGTCGAAGAACAGATTTGATATACTGTAGAAAGGGAGAATACCGTTGAACACAGAGATTAAAAATTCAATTCTTACGACAGATAAAGACGCACAATATGATGAAAGTGCGAAAAGGTTACTTGGTCAGAAAAGCATCCTGGACAAGCTATAACGATATTAAATGCGTTTATTCTATTTGGGTTTGTATGAATATGACTGAAAATAGTCTGAAACATATTCATCTAGTAAAAGAAAGCATTGTGAATTTACATGCCTGGAAGGGAAAACTTGATTTGATCAATATTGTAATGATTGGTCTATCGGAAGATATTCCTATTCATGAAGAAAAATATGAGTTACATAAATTACTGGGAGCTCTGTTGTCTCAGATCTATCTGTAGATGAAAAACTGGATATTATAGAAAATGAATATAAGATTCCGATTGAAAAAGATTTCAGAGAGGATGTGAGTGCCATATGTAATTTGAGTCAGAAAATTAAAGAAGCTGGAATTGAAATTGGTAAACGAGAAATGATTATGAAAATGTGCGATAAAGGCTATACAATCGCTCAGATTGCTGATGTTGCAGGAATGGATGAAAAACAGATTGAAGATACTATAAAAATGCTGAATTGCTATCAGTATAAAAGATTAAACATGATCTAAGCAAACAAATTATATTTTACAGAGTAGGAGCCTGGCGGGATGTTACAGTGAGCATCTCGCCACTTTATTTATTTGACATGGTTTGGCGAAATATCAGAAAATTCTGCGAGTAGAAGAAAATTAGTTAGAATTTATTACAAAATAATAGTGGGGAGTGAATAAAGAACACATATGAAGTTTAACATTGTAAGTAGAAATTGTGTGATGACCAATTCAGAAATCGTTTATTTGACAAATGATAATTGGAATGATTATTTTGAATATCGAACTATGTACCAAATGTATTATAAAAATCAACATATTGGTGGAGTACGAATTGGTAGAATTGGACAAACAGAAGATCGCCCAGATATTCCAGACGAATTTGAAACATTACCTACAGATTATTTTTCACTTGGTGTAAGTTTGGAATATTATAAAAATCTTAAAAGAGAAGGAATTCCACGTGTAGAAATTCTAATAGCATTGCATGATATAGCGTATGATTTGAAGTTATTGGAGACTGTTCGCGAGGAACGCGTTACTCAGCGTTCTCTTATGAGAGACTTTTCATATTATGCAGTCAAAGAACAGTTTCATAGAATTGCGGATGGTGGCGCTGTCCTGACAGATTATGATTTTAAATACATTTTGCCTGATAAAGACATTACTACTGGCGAAAATTTAGAGCTAGATTTTTATGTGGAGGGAGAGAATAATACCCCACCAAGTAATATTTATGTCCTTATAGGAAAAAATGGAATAGGGAAAACTACAATTATAAAAAAAATGCTTAAAACTTTATTATGTAATAATGATTTGCATACATATGGAGAATTCATTACTGGCTGGGGAGGAAACTTTTCAAATATTGTTAATATTTCTTTTAGTATGTTTGATGATCCCATTACTGAAATTGATGTCTTTGACAAAATGATATTTTATAAGTATATTGGATTGATAGATGTACGTTATGAAAATGATATTCGGAAGCGAAATGTAAAATATGATCAATTGCCAGATATGTTTTTTGAAAGCTACTGGAATGTGATTAAAAGCATTACCAAAAATGAATTATGGAAACGCTCTGTTAAAATCCTAGAA